>NZ_QQPQ01000012.1 GCF_003346715.1 Oceanispirochaeta sp. M1 | reverse complement strand
GTATTAGTAGAGCTGCTTCGTGATCAGTGACTTCGAATGGAATTGAAATGTTTAGATCCAGGGATAATTGCTGATATTGTGAAAATGAGGTAAGATTCAATTCGTGCTCCTTTTAATTGTTTGTAGTAAAACAAATTGTAGCACGATGGGGTCGCTTTGCGGCCCCTTTTTACATTTAAAGACTTTCGAATAATTGTTTTGAAAAAGAAAAGGGCTGTCGCTTTAGTCTAATTAGACTTTTGCAACAGCCCCTTTTTTTTTGAAAATAGTACTACCTTGATTTGAATTGTGTTATAATATAGTCATAAAATGGTTCAGCCATAGCTAAGCTTCTCTTAAGACAAGTAGGTTTGATTAATGAATAATTATAAAGTCAGCGACTTAAAGCCCGGTTTATCCTGTAATAAACCGGTATATATTGATGAAGATACACTTTTCATACCCGCAGGTGTTCCCATTAGAGAGAAAGATCTGACCCGCCTTGATAAGTGGGGGGTGGTGGAAGTCCAGTCTGAAGGCATGTTTGCCGAATCAGAAAACGAGGATTTACTGAATAGCCGTCAGTTATGGGGTATCCCTTCTGATAAAGAGCTTTCAGCATTCTACAACAAGACTCTGGAAGATCTGGATAATCTGTTCAGCAGAATTAACCTGATGGAAGATATCGACGTTGCAGAACTTGATAAGATATCCGACAAACTCATTGATACAGTTGAAAACAAGAAAATGCAGACCATAAGAATGGTTCTTACTCATAACAGCAGTAGCCGTGCCATGGCCAAGAGCGCTCTTAATACAGCTATTCTGACACTTACTATTGGGTTTGCCATGAACAGGCCTCGTCCCAAGCTCCTGCAGCTTGTAAACGGTGCCATACTCCATGATATTGGAATGATGCGTATCCCGGAAGAGATCAAGATAAAAAAATCAGGCCTCAGCAGTACAGAAATGAACAAGCTGAAAAGCCACACCGTATATTCATACCAGATTATCTCCAAGGAGCTCGGCTACGATGACACAATTGCCCAGATAGCCCTGGAGCATCATGAACGCTGGGACGGCGACGGATACCCTCAGGGAAAGAAAGAGGATGATATCGTCATGGAAGCCCGTATAGTGTCCATTGCAGACTCTTTTGAGGCAATGGTCAGTGAAAGACCCTACAGGAACTCAATGATCGGCTACGAGGCCATGAAGCACATCATCAGTGACAATTCAAGGAAGTTTGATCCTGAGATTCTTAGATACTTCATCCACAGCATGGGGATCTATCCTCTAGGCAGTATTGTCATGCTAAATGACTCAACTGTGGCCAGAGTAATCAAGGGTAATCCCGAGGCGCCTTTAAGGCCGGAAGTAATAACCCTTATTGACAGTACGGGTAAGGAATATCCCGGAGATATGGGACCTGTTTTAAATCTTCTTGATATAAAGAATCTGTTCATTGTAAAAGCAGTAGATCTGAATTCTCTGTTATTAAAGAATGATACAACATGAAAAAGGTAAAACAGGCGAAAACAGGGCAGTAGATCATTTAATTTCATCCGGATATAAAATTCTAAAAAGAAACTTCAGGAAAGCTTTCGGAGAAGTCGATATTATAGCAGTAAAGGGTTATAAAATTATTTTTTGTGAAGTGAAAAATTGGGATTATATTGGATGGGAGGATTTACACTACAGTATAAATAAAAGTAAAATCCAGAAGATTCAGAAGCTTGCGTCTCTGTTTCTTCTTCAGAATCCATTGTATAATAATTATACAATAGGTTTTGATTTAATTCTTTTGTCAAGGAGGATGAAAGAGTTGGATCATATAGAGGATTTTATTTAGGGAGAAGGAGCTCCGTATGGTAAGAATCGCTAAAAACACGGATCCGAAAAAACTTAAAGAACTGAAATCCAAGATAAACGAAAACGATTATCTGGATATCGCCATTAAGCGGATTGCGTTAACACTAACTAATGAAATTGTTCATATGAACGAGGATAAAAGTGGCATCAAATTCCAATGACAGTCGACCCCCCCGAAAAAATAACCGTAACAGGAATAATCGGGGCCGGAAGAATTCCAGACAGACAATCACTTACACAGGCCCGGCAATAAGCTGTTCAATCTGCGGTAAGAACATCAGAGACCTGAGTTCTGCGATCAAAGAAAAGTCCAGTGGACAGCCGGCACACTTTGACTGCATCATTAAAAAGATAGCTGAAAATGAGCCTGTACAGGAACATGAAAAGATTGTATATCTTGGAAGTGGAAAATTTGCAGTCATTCAGTCTGATAATAATCAGAATAAGGATTTCAAGGTCCTCAGAGAAATTGAATATGAAGAAAGGGAAGAGGACGCACCCGAGTGGAGAGGAACTCTCCGGAAGGAAATTCTATAACCCGTCTTTTCTTTTCTTAACCTGAAGAGTTATCAGCAACAAAAAAACCACCGTAATTTTACGGTGGTTTTTTTTATCTAAAAGTTTGATAAGCTTTAATTAAAAATCCTGAAGATTCTTCAGCAGTTCAAAAGCTTTCTTTCTAACAACTGTAATATATCCGCTGCGGGGATCAGCAATCTTGGTAAGCTCTTCAAACACACGGATGTCATCTATACCGTCATTTGCTTCCGCAAGATTTGCAACAGCCAGAATAAAGGCATTAGCAAAGTTATTATCTTTCTTAAGAGCTGTCTGTGATCTCATGGAATCAGCCAGTACAGCCATTGCTACACCCTGCTCATCAGGACCGACCTTGGAAAGGGCCACAACTGCTTCTGCAAGTACCATTGGTTCATCATCCGTAAGAAGAACGTTTACCAGAGCATCTCTTGCCATATCTCCGCCGACTTCACCGAGAAGACGTACAGCTTCTTTTCTTACCATGGGGTAGTTATTGATAACAGCACCCTGTTCAATGACCTGGTTACTTATACCCTCTGTTCCAAGGGAGCTGAGTATACCGACCATCTCGCGGTCATCTTCGGCTATTTCACCGTCACCAACCATTTTTTCGATATCCTGAATTGCAATCATTTTCATATCGCGATCCACTGATTCGGCTTCCGCTCTTATTATTTTAACCTTGACCTGACTCTGCAGATAGAGTTCTTCAATTGTCTGCTCATCTTCCTGGGCAAACAAAGAGACAGTCATCAGCATCGATATAAAAAGTACAATAGCCAGTTTAAGTTTTTTCATTTTAGTTACTCCCGCTTATATTATATTCTCAAAATCATATTTTACCAAACACTTATTAACCAATTATCGTCGATCCTCTCCAATTGGTAAAGAATTGTTCTTTTTTCCTTTATCAGCATGTATACAGTCAAATGAGAATCATCTTTAAAGACAATATCATCTACAGAAGCCTTTGAACGGCTTGGAACAACAACCCATTCAAAATAATCTTTCAAACTGAGAAGTTCAATTTTATTTTCAGAAAGTATTTTCGATCCTTCAGTAATACCTTTGAGTGTGGTCTTGTCATTATAAGTCTGTATATATTCTTCTGAAAGATATTGTTTCCATTTTTCATAATTTCTATCTGAAATTATTCCATTCAGCTTCTTAATCAGCTCACGCATTTCATCAAGAGTCTGTTTATAGACTTCAACGCTTACTTCAAAACCGCTCTCATCACTGACCACAACTTCTTCAGCAGGCGCTTCTTCAACCACAGGCTCAGGTTCAACAATCAATTCGGGCTCAGCAACCGCCACCTCTTCAACTACAGGTTCCTTTTCAACTACAGGAGCTGTGCTGCATGAAAAGAATAAAGACAGTATTATCATTAATAGTAGGAATGTTCTATTTTTCATGAAATCAGTCTATCCATTTACGTGATAAATGTCAAAATAAATAATAATTTAATCTGCCTCAAAGCTTCTTTATAAAGCTTATTGAAAGTGCTGTTTAAAGCAGTTAATATAGAAGCATGGTAAAAGCAGTATTTCCCGGATCATTTGATCCTCCGACAAACGGTCATTTAAACCTTATTAAAAGGGGCGCCAAGCTCTTTGATTCTGTTGATGTCGTTATATCAGTTAATTATCAGAAAAAATATATCTTAACTCCCGAAGAGAGATTGTCCCTGATGAAAGAGATGGTTGAGGGTATTCCTAATGTGAAAGTAACTCTATGGGATAAACTGATTGTGAATTATGCACGTGATAATGATATAAGAGTCATTATGCGTGGTGTAAGGGCTGTTGATGATTTCGGTTATGAGTTTGAACTTTCAATGCTTAATAAACAGCTGAATCCACAGGTCGAGACAATATTTCTTCCCACAGAACAGAAATACTTTGTTCTCAGGTCTTCATCAATAAAAGAACTCGTCGTTCTGGGGGCGGATGTAACGGAAATGATCCCTGAAAATGTAGAAAATATGCTTCGGGAGAAAATAAAAACAAACAGTCTGTGAGAACTATAGTCTAATTTATTATTACATAAGTGAGTACCTTGACAAAAAAAAGAGGACGTACTATATTCTTCCAGTCAATAACAGCCAGGAGAGGATTATAAATGGCAGTACCAAAATATAAAACATCAAAGGCAAGAAGCCGGAGAAGAAGAACCATCAATATGAAGATGGGAACTCCCACAATGGTTTCCTGCAGTAACTGCGGAAATAAAGTTCTTAGACACAGAGTTTGTCCTAAGTGTGGTTTCTACAAGGGTAATCAGATTATTGAGCCCGAAGATATGGCTTAATACAAGGAGTCTTACATGGATGAATTATTCGAAAAACTGAAAAATCTTATTGCAGAAAAACTGGAAGTCGAAGAAGATAAAATCACTCTCGACGCCCGCTTCAGAGAAGATCTTGGAGCAGACAGTCTGGATACTTACGAACTTCTTTACGCAATTGATTCAGAAATGGGTGTATCTGTTCCTGATGAAAAAGCAACGGAATTTGAAAAAGTTTCTGACGCTCTTGATTTCATCAAAACAGAACTCGGTAAATAATCGAATCTAAGTGAAACTTTTTTCAAATTCACAGGGCATAGTCACTATGCCCTGTAATAATTTACGCAAAAAAGAACTTCAGAGCTTCGAACGTGAAGCTGGAATAAGGTTCAGAAGGCATGATCTTCTGAACCTTGCTTTTTGTCACAGGTCTTATACCAACGAACATCAGGAACAGAATGATAATAATGAGAAACTTGAGTTTCTCGGTGATTCCATTCTAGGACTGGTCGTATCAGATTATCTTTTCAACAGTCTGCCTGATAAGGTAGAAGGTGATCTTGCACGTATCAAATCATTTGTAGTCAGCGAAGAAAGTTTAGCCGAACTGGCAATCCCACTCAATATTGATAAATATCTTCTTATCGGGAAGGGTGAAGAAAATTCAGGTGGACGCCTGAAGAAAGCCATACTTGCTGATGCAATGGAAGCCATATTCGGAGCCTATTTTCTGGATGTCGGATTCAAGGAAGCAGGCCGATTTATCCTGACACTTCTGATTCCCCAGATTGATAAAGTACTCGAGAATAGACATAAGAGGGATTTTAAGACTCTTTTACAGGAGTACTGTCAGAAGAACTTCAAGACTTATCCAAAATATTCAGTCATTAAAAACTCAGGTCCCGACCATAATAAGACTTTCTGGATTGAAGTGTCTGTCAACACCGCCACTTACGGCCCGGGAATGGGTAAAAACAAGAAAGAAGCCGAGCAGAAAGCTGCCGAAGAGGCTTATCTAAGACTTAACCCCGAAGATTAGTCTATTTTTTCTGCCAGACTCACTGCAATATTAAGCAGATCCTCCCTGTTGTTCTGAGAAGGGTCATCCAGAACAGTTTCAAGCAACTCATTCAGTATAATACCAATTTTAGGTCCGCCTTTTACGGATGTGGACTCCATTATATCTCTTCCATTCACTGCCAGGTCCCTGATAGTAAATGCATTCGCCTCTCCCAGAATCTTTTCAACCCGCAATTTGAGATCCCGCAAGCCGTAATAGTCCTCGGGAACAGTCCCTTTTGTCATACCTTCTATATCAGCTTCCCTGAGGAAATACTGATCCTCAAGATATTCCAGACCTACACGCTGAATAAAACGTCTTACAGCGGCATCAGTCCAATCTTCTGTATAATGAAACATATGCTGTCTTATGAGATGCAGTATTCTGTTTGCCTTATTCTTGGGAAATCTATAACGATCCATGACTTCTGCTGCAATTTTCTCAGATTCAATTTCATGATTATAAAAAGTTGCAATTCCGTCGCTGTCTATACTTTTTACAGCAGGTTTTCCCAGATCATGAAATAAAGCTGTAAATCTTACAATTGGATTCTCCGGAGAGGCGGCATCACAGCTCATCAGAAGGTGTTCAAATACATCATAATCGTGATTTCCCTTCTGGGAGACACCCGCACAGAGACTCAGCTCAGGCAGGATGAGAGACAATATTCCGGTATCCTGAAAAAGATGAAACGACCTGGAAGGACTATCTGTCTTCATGATCTTTACAAGCTCTTCATAGATTCTCTCCCTGGAGAGATCTTTTATATTAAAAAGACATGTCCTGATACCCTTAACAGTCTCTTCTTCAATTGTAAAATTAAGCTGAGAAGCAAAGCGGCAGGCACGTATCGAACGCAGCCCGTCTTCCCTGAATCTCTCCTCCGGTACACCAATAGCACGAATAATCCCCTTTTTGAGATCGGATGCTCCGTTATTAGGATCATGCATAGAATGATCGAGAACATCGTAGGCTATGGAGTTTATGGTAAAATCCCTGCGTTTGAGATCTTCAGTCAGATCATCGGTAAATGAGATCTGATCCGGACGTCTGCCGTCACTGTATTTACCGTCAATTCTAAATGTAGTTATTTCATATGGATTCTTATTCATCAGCACAGTAACCGTACCGTGCTTAATACCAGTGGGAATCACCTTCCGGAACATTTTTATAATGTCCTCAGGCAATGCATCAGTACAGAGATCATAATCCTTGGCAGGAAGACCAAGAAGTTGATCACGCACAGCTCCTCCCACAAGATAACTTCTGAATCCTGCTTCTTTAATGGTTGAGGCAATTGTTATAACATCTCGGGGTACTTTTATTCTCATTAAAATGAACTTAACTTTCCTGACAGCTGTTGTCAATACAGACTCAAAAAAACCCGGCCTGTGAAGGACCGGGTTTTTGTAAGGGTTTAATTTTTTGTGAAAGCAGGGGATTACTGCAGAAGCTGAAGAACCTGCTGTGTTCTCTGGTTGGCCTGAGCAAGCATTGCGTTACTTGCCTGACCGAGAATCTGGTTCTTTGTAAATTCAACAGTTTCTTTAGCCATGTCGAGGTCTCTGATTCTTGATTCAGAAGCCTGCAGATTTTCAGCACCGATGTCGATACCCTGAACTGCCATTTCCAGTCTGTTCTGGTATGCACCAAGGTCTGCACGCTGTTTATTTACTTTCTTCAATGCCATGTCAATAACTCCGATATTACGGTTGGCCTGTTCAGGAGTAGAGATAGACATGATGTTTCCAGTTGCAACCTGACGTACACCTAATGCAGAGGAATTCATGGTTCCTATAAAAACCTGTTCTCTCTGATCCATGTTAGCACCGATATGCAGCCACATTGACGCGGTTACATTATTTTCACCGGTTTCCTGAGCAAAACGGCCTGTAAGCATGTTAAGTCCGTTGAACTGAGCGTGTGATGCAACTCTGTCGAGCTCATCAACAAGCTGAGAAACTTCAACCTGAATCTGCATTCTGTCTTCAGAAGTATAGATACCGTTTGAAGACTGTACAGCCAGCTCTCTCAGTCTCTGGAGCACGTCGCTGGTTTCCTGAAGAAAACCTTCTGCGGTCTGGATAAAAGAGATTCCGTCAGCTGCGTTCCTGGAAGCCTGATTCAGGCCTCTGATCTGGGAACGCATCTTTTCTGATACGGCTAGACCTGAAGCATCATCACCCGCTTTGTTGATTCTTAAACCGGACGACAGCTTAGAGATGCTTTTTGCTGCATTTGAGTTGTTGATTCCATTTGTACGTGAAGCATTGAGCGCACTTAGATTGTGATTAATTATCATCGTATATCCTCCATGATATAACTTGCATATAGCGAACATCCTTATTCGCTTCTTAAATTTTCGGAACTTGAAAAGTTTCCTTTAGAGAAATATACTAATTTTTTAAAAAAAGAATCTGGAGTAATCTATGAAGGGAATCCTCGTTACCGGAGGAGAGCAGCCTGATTTTGATCTGGTTAGCCAATATTTTCTCAATAAGACTGGTAAAGAAATCTATATTTGCGCAGCGGATTCCGGACTGGATTACTGCCTCAGACATTCAATCCGGCCTGATTATATTCTTGGGGACATGGATTCGCTCTCCGACAAAAAGCAGCTGAAGGATTTTCCTGCTGAAATGATAGAAGAACACTCTTCTGAAAAAGATTTCACAGACAGTGAACTGAGTCTTAACCATCTCAGAGAACAGGGCTGTGCCGAAATTATCATGATTGGAGGTGGGGGAGGAAGACTTGATCATCTTCTTGCGCTTCTGTCGATCTTTGAACGGCCAAATCCGCCTGATCTCTGGCTGACCGCCCGTGAGGAGATTCATCACATAGCCGATGAGTTCCACGGGAGGGGCTCTGTGAATGAAATGGTATCACTATTCCCGGTGGGCCTGAAAGACTGCACCATGAGCAGCAGCGGACTCAAATGGCCCCTGAATACCCTATGCTGGAGTAAGGGAGATGTGGGTATCAGTAATCGTCTTGAAACCGGGGACTATTCCATAAAGATGAAAACAGGCCGCCTGATTCTGATCAGGGGACTTAAGAATCCGCTTCAGTCTCTTTAAGCAGTGAAGGATCAAGCTTGTCTCTATCCAGATCAAAATATTGAAGCAGTACGGGATATTCACTGAACACCTCACCATATTGTCTGAGGAGGTCCATCTTTCTTATTGTCGAATTTTCTATCTGTGACGAGACCTGCTCGGCCTTGAATTCAAGTTCTCTCAGGGTATCAAGCTCCTCAAGAAAAAGTGTGCGGCTTTTTTCATAAAGAGCTGTATCAGGATATGAATACGATTTTATTCTTAAATCCGAAACTGTAAAGCTGCTGTCACTGTCGGTGAGTAAAGCCAGCAGATCTTTTTCCATATTTTCCAGCCGTTTCAGATCACCTTCACCCCCAAGGTATGTATCAATCAGAGAATTGGATGATGTCCTGTATTCACTGTATATTTTCTCGAGGCTGTCAGATTTAAAGCCCCCTGATTCAACAAGGCGGCTGAAGGCTGTCTCCTTCAGGGTAAAACGGTATTCCAATGCAATACTGTACTCAAAGGTCTCGGGATGTTTTATATATTCACCATACATCCGTCCCGAAGGAAGATAGCTTTTAAGGCTGTATTCTTCCTTCTGTGTATTTAATTCAAGAAAATGAAGAGTCATATTGGTGGGGAAAAGATTCTCCCAGCGCCATACAAACTGACCCGGAGCAATCAGAGCGTCATCATATCCCCTGGTTTTTGTGTAGATAAGTGCGTGTGAACCTTCAGGGATGCGGATCTGTATCCAGCCTGTGTAAAAAACAAATCCTGCAAAAACCAGAATAATTAAAAAGCTAAGGCTGTTTTTAAATCTTTTAAAGGATTTTTTAAAGGAATACTTATTCTCTTTGGGAGCTTTGGGAGTCTTTATTTTCTTAGTCATTTCCGCCGTCCTGAAGTATCTGTTTTAACTGCATCAGATCAGTTATTATATAATCCGCTGAGCCTTTGACCCGGGAATCATCTTCCCTGAGGCGCAATGATCTTTTATCCCCTGCAAAAAGAACAGTTTTAAGTCCAAGGGATGCTGCACAGCTGATATCATTAAGCATATCATTTCCAATATACAGTATTTCATGATTCTGTATACCTTCTTTATTTAATGCCTCCACGGGTGTCCTGAAAATCAGGGGATCCGGCTTTCCGCAGCCCATTTTGTAGGACCAGGAAGTAAATGTCTCTGTGATTCCCAATTTTTCCAGGGACATGGAACATAGATATTCCATAAGTAGAGGGGTATAGAACTGAGCATTTGAAACAATCCCCAGGATCAATCCGCTCTCTCTAAGATATTCAAAAAGTTCAGAAACTCCGGGCATAAGATCTACCTTATTGCTGAGTATCTCAAAATAAAGGGCCGCTCTGCTGATATGTCCGATGTCAAAATCCTGAAGATTTTTCTCCTGAAACAACTCCGACCAGACCGAGATGATATCCACTTCGGGATAAGTGATTTCATTACTGGCATTGAGAATATACTGCTGATGCCGTCTGATAATATCAGTGAGACAGCTCCTGATTTCATCAAAAGAAAGATCCATTGATTCAGTTTTCGACTCAAGAGAAAAATTGCGTTTTTCATTTTTCTGATCCAGGGCAGTCAGCCCAATATCACCTGCTTCGGAAATAAGAAGAGTACCATAGATATCAAAAAGAACAGCTTTTATATCTGCATTAAAACCGAGACAGGAACCAAGTTCTGTTGGGATGGGAGTCATGGAAGAAAAGAGCTCCTCCCTGGATTGGATAAAAGACAGTGCATCTGAAACTTTGACCTGAGAACTATTTAGAACATTATTCATAAACATGATTTTAAGATTAAATCTGTTATCTGGCAACATAGTTTAAAAGCAGCAGTATTCAAATCATCAGGGGCTATGTTATTATTCGTGTATCTATGAAAAGGCTCCACAGAGGCATCAGAATATGGTTTCCCCGTTTTCTGACACGTTTCAATCTTTATCTTTTTTACATGTCTCTAATCATTTTTTCATTATATCTGGTTGGAAATTTTCAGCGTTTTTCCGATGAAACGCTAAGATTCCTCTTCAGAGGAATGGATATCTATTTCTATACATATATCGTTTTTTCCCTGGGAAATGTTATTTTTCATTCCTTACTGGTCAAAGAGACCGCCGGTAAAAAAACGTTTTTTTATATAAAATCACTAGCTTATACAGCGCTGATTGCAGCACTTTATCTGCTTATCAACCTATTATCCGCCTTTTTCAGCGGAGCATAAAACATACAGGAAGAGTAAATATGGTAAAAGCCGTACGCGGGGCAGTGTCCCTGAACAAAAACACAGAAATAGAGCTGCAGGAAAAAATAGATATCCTTTTCAGGGAGCTGCTGATTAAAAATAATATACAAATTGACAGTATTGTCAGTATTATATTCTCCCAGACCCCGGATATCACATTTAATCCTGCCAAGGCCCTTAGAATATCCAGGAATCTGACCGAAACGCCCCTGTTCTGCACACAGGAGCCTGTATGTTTAGATTTCCCTCAGCAGCGAATGCTGCGGATACTGCTTACATTCAACAGCGATCTTCCGGGAACAGCTAAACCAATCTATATGGGTGATGCTGCAGTATTGCGCCGGGATATCAGCGGATCTGAAAAATGACAGACCTAGAGCTGGAGTCAATCAGGGAATTATCAATACTTCTTCATGAAGTTCTTCTTGAAACCTCCCGGACAATTAACCCCGGCTCGAATCTAATGACTCTCCGCAATGAAGCCCTCAGCATACTTGCACTTAAATGCCCCGAAGCTGAATTGTACTCCTTTGATATGAATATCAACGAAACAGTCTGTCATGGTAAATCCGCTAAAGACAGAGTCGCAGAAGGGGACATTATCACTCTGGATCTGGTGATCTGCAGAAATAATCTGTTTGCAGATGAAGCATGGAGCTCAATCTGCGGTGAAGGGAGCAGCGAATATAAGGCTCTGCTTCAAAAAGCATGGGAAATATCCAGAAAAGCTGTACTTTCTGTCAAATCCGGGGAAACAAGTTTTACAATGAAAAAAGAAATTCACAATGCTCTGGCCGGAAGCGGGTTTTCTTTAATAGAAGAAGCCTGCGGTCATGGAATAGGTTTGAAGATGCATTTGTCTCCTGATATAAATTTTTCATTACTCAACAAGGATGATGTATCCTGGACAGAAGGCATGGTGTTCACCATTGAACCGGTAATAAGCCTTGGAGGAGCCAAACTTCTACACAGTAAGGAAAAAGAGTGGATTACAGACAACAGAGAAGCCTCCGCCTATTTTGAACACATGGTTGCGATTAGCAGCACAGGAGTGGAATGTTTGAATATCCCGAAAATTAATAAGCTGAACTCTATTGACATTTTTCGGCAGATTATTTAAATTACCGATCGTCAGCGGGACAAAGTGTCTCACTAACATCAGTTGTATAGGGAAACCTGGGGAGGTTCCCGAGTGGTCAAAGGGGGCAGACTGTAAATCTGTTGCTTCGGCTTCGAAGGTTCAAATCCTTCTCTCCCCATCAAATATGCCTTCTTAGCTCAGCTGGCCAGAGCACGTGACTTGTAATCTCGGGGTCGTCAGTTCGAATCTGACAGAAGGCTATTTTTTTCTATATAACATCCTGGGGAGGTTCCCGAGTGGTCAAAGGGGGCAGACTGTAAATCTGTTGCTTCGGCTTCGAAGGTTCAAATCCTTCTCTCCCCACTAATTTAATAAAGAGCCTTCTCAAATAGAGAAGGCTTTTTTGTTTTTAAAGGTTTCATATGAACAAGAATTTTTATTCCGAAGGTCTTCACTTTGAATGTACTCAGTGCGGTCACTGCTGCCGTCATGAACCGGGCTACGTTTTTTTATCAGTAGAGGACCTGAATCAGCTTTTAAAATATTTATCTATTTCTCAGGATGAATTTGTCGAAAAATACTGTAGAATAGTAGATATAGGTTTTTTTAAAAGAATCAGTCTTATAGAAAAACCCAATAACGATTGCATATTCTGGCAGAATGGATTGGGGTGCAGTGTATACAACGCCAGACCTCTTCAATGCCGCAGTTACCCCTTCTGGCATGCTGTGGTAGACTCTGAAGAGTCCTGGAAGGAAGAATCTGATTCCTGTCCCGGTATGAATCGTGGTAAACTTCATTCAGAAGAAGAAATTATAGAATGGTTGAAAAAAAGGGAAGAGAACCCGCCTTTGGATATCGATTCCTGATTAGAAAATCTCCTCCGGAGGCGGAATGAATATACGGTTGAGAGGGGTGAGGGGATCTTCTCCGACACCTTTGACACCAGAAGCAGTCAAGTCAAAGATTGCGGCTGTGATACAGAGAGTAAAGCCGGCAGACCTTGTCAGTCCCGAAAGTAGAGAACTATTCCTCTCCCGGCTTCCCGATTATATTTTCGGCACAACCGGAGGAAATACCTCCTGTATAGAAGCAAGGCTCAGTGAAGAGAGTATAATTATTCTCGACTGCGGTACAGGTCTCAGAGAACTTGAAAAATCCCTACGAAAAAGAAAAGACAATGTGAAGGAATTTCATATTTTCTTCAGTCATTTTCATTATGACCATATTCTCGGTCTGCCTTACTTCGGAATGATGTATGACCCTTCAATAACAGTGAATTTCTACAGTCCGTATCCAAAAATGGAGCAGATACTCAGGAATTTCATGGTCAGACCCTATCATCCGGTGGATTTTGATTCATTCAATGCGAAGATTCATTTCCACGTTCTGAAAGGACATACAATGGAAATCCCCGGAGGCCGTATCTCATGGATAAAACGGAACCATCCCAATGGATCCTTTGCCTATAAACTGGAGCAGAACGGCAAATGCTTTATATATTCCACAGATACAGAACTCCGACAGGAAGATTTCAGCCGTTCTGAAAAAAATATTGAGTTTTTCGAAAATGTAGATTCCATGGTTCTTGATGCTCAGTACACGCTGGGAGAAGCCTTTGAAAAATATGACTGGGGTCACTCCTCCTACAGCATGGCAGTGGACTTTGCCATAGAGTTCGGAATATCCGATCTTTACCTTTTTCACCATGAACCCCTCTATGATGACAAAAAAATGTCTTCCATACAGAGGTCAGCACGCTGGTATACCCACAGATCCAAGGGGAAACCTGAGGTGAATGTCCGTCTGGCTGTTGAGGGACTCGAAATAATCCTGTAAAACTGTTGGTCTTATGGAAATGAATTTTAAAATGACAGAAGAAGAATCGGTAAGGCTGTATCAGTTTCTCTCTTCTGAGTATGCAGAACTGGACATCCCGATGAGAGAGCTGCTCCACAAACTGGAAAAAGAACTTTTCAGCTCTTTTACAATTTCACAGATAGAATCGATACAGCTGAAAACATCAGGAGAAAACTGATTGATTAAAAAAATTATTATTTTATTGACAGTCCTTCTGGTTCTTTTTATCGGGGGAAGCACTTATTACATAGTTAATTCGATGAAAGCCGTAAATCCCGGTGCAATAGACAATGATGTTGATTTCACTGTTAATGAGGGAGAATTTTTATACTCTGTACTTGCAAAACTTGAAGAAAAAGACCTTCTCAGAAATCCCTGGATTTATAAAATATATAACAGGACAGTCCGCGAGCTGAATGTTAAAAAAGGGTTTTACAGACTCAGTTCTGCATCTACGGGTCTGGAAATCCTTTCTGTACTGGAAGAGGGAAAACAGGAACTGTTAAGACTGACCATTCCGGAAGGAATGAGAGCTTCACAGATAGCACTTCTCCTTGAAGAAAAAGGAATCACATCCTCAGCCGCTTTTATGGCTGCAGTTAATGACAGTGAGCTAATGGAGTCTCTTCATATTCCTGCAGATTCTGCGGAGGGTTATCTATTCCCGGACACCTATTATTTTCAGAAGGATTTCCCACCGCAAAAGGTTCTGGAGTATATGGTGGCTACATATTTCAGGAATCTGGACAGTATATTCCCATTCTATGTGGATCTGTCAGATGAAAAACTGCAGGAGAAGCTGATCCTTGCATCCATTATAGAGAAAGAGTACAGGGTGGAAGAAGAAGCAGCTCTGATAGCCTCTGTCTTTAATAACAGGATGAAGATTGGAATGCCCCTTCAGTCCTGTGCCACCGTTATATACGTAATAACAGAAGAACAGGGAAAGGAGCATCCCGAAAGGATCTTTTTCAGAGACCTCGAGATTCCTTCAGCATTCAATACATACCTCAACAATGATCTTCCTCCGGCACCAATTTCAAATCCCGGAATAACTGCCCTGTCTGCTGCATTTAATCCTGCACAGACAGATTATCTTTTTTTTGTCGTTAAAGACTCCATGTTAGGCACACACACATTTACCAGCAACCTCGCAGACCACAACACAGCCAGGCACTCCTATATCCAGGGATTCAGGAGTAAATAGGGTATGTCCATGAGAATACCTGAGCTGTTGATCGAAGAGATCAAGGAAAAAACTGATATTCTCGGTATCGTAGGAGAATACTCAACTCTAAAACGCAAGGGTGACCGCTACTGGGGTTGTTGCCCCTTTCATAATGAAAAGACACCTTCCTTCTCAGTAAGACCGGAGCAGGGCATGTACTATTGCTTTGGCTGCCACAAAGGAGGCAGCCTCTTTAACTTCATCATGGAAGTGGAAGGTCTCAGCTTTATTGAGGCAGTACGCTTTGCAGCTGAAAAGGCAGGAGTTCCTCTTCCTGAAGATGCTGCAGAATCTCAGGAAGAAGTCATTCAGAGAAACTCTCTCAAGGATCTGTATAAAAGAGCTTCAGGCAGCTTTCATTATATCCTGATGAACAATGATCAGGCAGCTCCTGTCAGACAGTATCTTGCAGACCGTGGAATTCATAAGGACACTATCGAACGCTTCCAGCTTGGATATGCCCCGGATGATCCTAAATGGCTCTACAGCTTTCTTAAAAATAGAAACTATTCGGATGATTTTCTGGCAAGTTCAGGACTTTTCTCTAAAAAATATGCCTCCTGGTCACTATTCTCGGACAGACTCATGTTTCCAATATTCTCGAACAGAGGAGAAGTTGTCGCCTTCAGCGGCAGAACCATGAAGAAGAATGATCCCAAGGCACCCAAATACATCAACTCTCCGGAGACGGCTCTTTACAACAAAAGCAAACTCCTCTACGGACTTTGGCAGAGCCGTGATGAACTAAGAAAATCCAAGACCTTTTACCTCTGCGAAGGAAATGTAGATGTAGTTGCTCTTCATCAGGCCGGAATTGAGTCTGCCATGGCTCCCCTGGGAACTGCCTTTACGGATGATCAGTCCCGGCTTCTTAAAAGATACAGCGATCAGGGTTTCATTCTATTTGACAGCGATAGTGCGGGTCAGAAGGCAACATATAAGGCCGGTATAGTATTTGAGCGTCTGGAATTGCCGGTAAAGGTCATAAAATTACCTGAAAAAAGCGATCCTGCAGAAATTCTTGAAAAGGAAGGGGCAGAAACATTAAAAAAAATGTTAAAATCCCCTGTAAATCTATTCGAATATCTGTTAGATTTGGCAATGGTGTCTTATGACATCTCTACACCGGAGGGCAAGGAACAGGCAGTAAAAGAATTATTTCCATATATTGAATCAATTGCATCTGAAATTAAGAGGGATTTATGTCTTGGTACCTTGGCGGAAAAACTTGGAATAGAAAGCAAATCGCTTCTATTTGAGCTTAACCGACAGAGGAGCAATTTTTCCAGGAAAGTAGTGAATAAACCACAACCTCGAATTCAGGAGCAAAAGATGACAGATGAACTGCTACTGGTTATGACAGCGGCTCTTCATCGGGAATTTGCAGAAATTGTAAAGCAGTACACAGGTGAATTTGACTTTCAGGATGAGAGGGCCATACTTTTATACAACGTCCTTATTGATTGTGAAAAAAATAATGAGAGCAGCACCGAAAGTTTATTAGCCGGAATTTCTGATGATTCTGTTAAAAGAATAATCATGGAAAAGATTTCTACTGGAGAACTGGATGAAAATACGAGTGAGTTGATAGACAAAACGCTCCTTTTATTAAGAAGGAGAAATCTGCAGAATAGAAGCAGAGAAATCAACCGTATCATGAGTCAGGTATCAAAGGAAGACAGCTCCTGGGAATTGGTGAATGAATTGATAATAGAAAAACAGAATCTGGATAAAGAAATAGAAGAATTGAAGGTGAGGGAATAATGTCAGAGATTAAAACTGACCCCGCAATAAGTAAATTACTAGAGTATGTAAAAACTAAAAAAAGTCTCACTTACAGCGAGATGAATGAACTGCTTCCCGATGACATTGTGAATTCGGAAAAAATCGAAGCTGTTATTTCTCTTTTAGAAGAAATGAAAATAAATATACTTGAAGATGGACCCGTTCTTGAAAATCCTGAAGAAGATCTGGAAGAAGATCTGGAGGATGATTTAGTTGATTTGGATGATCTGGATGATACTCCAATCATAGTTGATGCGGGTGCATCGGTAATTGCTGATGATGCGGACACTGGAAAATCTGTCGAGCATGCGGATGGCGATGGAATTATAGACGAAGAAGAACTTGAACTCGATGAAGATCCCGATTTGGAAGCTGAAGTATTACCCAGCAAAAAAAAGGATTCAAGGAAACTTGTTTTCAATGAAAAGGATTCTTCCATAGATGATCCTATTCGCCTCTATTTAAGAGAGATAGGTAAGGAAAATCTTCTGACTGCCCTGCAGGAAGTAGAACTCTCCAAACAGATGGAAGAGGGTGAGGAAATAATTAAGAATATCCTCAAGACCTCAGGAATGATAATTCCGGAATTCTATAAACTGGCACAGAAGGCCTTCTCCAAGGCGGATCCCCGTGAAATGAATTTCTCCAAGAAAGAAATTTCCGATTATCTTGCCGAAAAGAGAAGACTTAATCAGTATTATAGAGAACCACTGAAATCGATCTTTCCCTCACTGAAAGCCTATATGGATCAGAAAGCTAAAATTGCAGCTACCGACGGTGATGTAATTTCGGATAAAAAGCTTGTTTCAAAACGTGCAGATCTCCTTGAGGCTATTATCAATATAGATATTCATCAGGAAGAGATTTTTTATCTTTCTGAGAAATATATCGATGCAGCAAAAAGGATTAAACAGAACCGCCGTAAACAGGATAAAATTGAAAGGACTCTCCGTGTAACAAACATGAAAGAGGTCCGACACCTGGGTAGAGGACTTGCAAGCAGAACCAAGAGAGTCGAAATTGAAGAATTATTAGGACTCAGCAGTGATGAGATAAAAGAACTTATCAGACAGGTACAGGTTGCTGAAAAAAATCTGCATGATCTGGAAGTTGAATTTGAGAATGTTGCAGATGATTTGATTGTCAAGGCACAGGATATCAATCACGGTCGGACTATGATGAAAAATGCCAAGGACCGTCTGATCAAGGCCAACCTGAGACTGGTTGTAAGTATTGCAAAAAAATATACCAACCGGGGGCTCCACTTTTTTGATCTTGTTCAGGAAGGAAATATCGGACTCATCAAAGCAGTTGAAAAGTTTGAATACCGTAAGGGATACAAATTCTCAACCTACGCTACATGGTGGATTCGTCAGGCAATTACCCGTTCAATTTCGGATCAGGCCAGAACCATTCGTGTTCCAGTACATATGATTGAGCAGATAAACAAGGTTGTCCGTGAATCCAGACAGCTTATGCAGATCAAGGGACGCGAACCCACCGATGAGGAAATTGCAGAAAGACTGGGATGGACCGTAGCCCGTGTTAAATCTGTAAAGAATGTTGCCAGAGAGCCGATCTCACTGGAAACACCTATCGGAGAAGAAGAGGATTCACTTCTGGGTGACTTCATTGAGGACAAGGATGTAGAAAATCCTGCAAACCAGACTGCTTTCAAGATTCTTCAGGAGCAGCTTCAGGAAGTTCTTGAGACTCTGCCTCCCAGGGAACAGGAAGTTCTTAAGATGAGATTCGGTCTGGAAGACGGCTACTCATTGACTCTCGAGGAAGTAGGGTTGTATTTTAATGTAACTAGAGAAAGAATTCGTCAGATTGAGGCTAAAGCCCTCCGAAGATTGAGGCATCCTAAACGAAGCCGCCGTCTGAAAGATTATCTGGAAAATTAATATCAGGGTTTTAAAAGGAATAGATAAGCATGCAGGGAACATTTGACAAGTTACAGAAATTGCAGGAAATTCTGTCGCAGAAATTTGAGATTGAACAGGAAATCGAAGGGATTCCAAAAAATCTCGCCACTAAAACTGAACTTCTCAACAGACTGAAAAAGTCTTACATTGAGAAGAACCAGGCTTATGAGAACACTAAAGAACGCATCAAGGTTCTTAAGCATGAGATGGGTGAAGCCGAAAGACTCCGTGAGGAATTCGAAAAACGTATGGATGTTATCTCTACACAGAGAGAGTACGAAGCCCTTGAGAAAGAGATCAAGGATGCTACCGAAAAAGAACAGAAATACAGAAGAGATATTCAGAGGGAAGAAAGAGCCCTTGAAGATATGCTCAACAGCCTGCAGCGGGAAGAGCAGATGATCTCCCAGCAGGAAGAAGAACTCAAGGTCGAACAGGCTAAAAATGACAATGAGAAACAAAGCAAAGAAGAAATTCTACAATCCCTTGAGTCAGAAGAAGCAAAAGTGACTCCCGGAATGAATGAAGAAATCCTCTTCAAGTTTGAAAGAATAATCAGAAACAAATCCGGTCTCGGTATTGTTCCTGTCTTAAACGGTATTTGTACCGGTTGTCATATGATCCTCCCGGGTCAGTTTGTAAATGATGTACGTAAGGGTGAAGAAATTCTTTTCTGCCCATACTGCAGCCGTATTCTCTTCCACAGTGATTCGGAAGAAGATATGAAATCCGAAGAGGTCTTTACTGCTCAGGAAGTGGGTGGATTATCAGACCTGGTTGATGATTTCGATCTGGATTAATTAAAAAAAACTAACAGGTCAGACTGCCGCTGCCGGGTTCTCCCGGCAGAGGAAAGTCCGGGCTCCATAGAGAGTGATGCCGGGTAATGCCCGGGCGTTCCTTCGGGAATGACAGAAAGTGTCGCAGAAAATATACCGCCTTCTGATTTATCAGCGGGTAAGGGTGAAATGGCGGGGTAAGAGCCCACCGCTCCTCCGGTAACGGAGGAGGCATGACAAACCTCATCAGGAGCAAGATCAAGCAGCAGGCCGGGTTTCTCGCCTAAAGCCTGCGGGTAGATTGCTGAAGATCCGAAGCAATTCGGAGATCAGATAGATGGCAGTCCGTCGACAGAACCCGGCTTACCGACCTGTTTTTTTATTTTTGGGGAATATGTGTTTAAAAAGAGTAGAAAATCCGGCAGGAACTTAATCGTTCCCCTGTTTCTCACAGTACTGCTGATTTCATTGGCAGCCTGGGGTATTATAAGAGGCTCCTTCTTTTTTAACAGCCAATTGAAGACTCAGCCTACCGACCTGAACCTTGTCCGTCTCTGGAATCTCCAGGATTACAAATCCATACTTGATCTGACAGAAGAGAATCTGACTGTTTATCCTATGGATGCATACAGCCTCATTTTTTCCGGTTTTGCCGGCTATCATATGGCAATTTCCCAGATTTCTGTCGATGAAATTGATTTTTACCTCAATGAAGCAATCCTTAACCTTAGAAAAGCACTTATCCTTGAGGATATCCCCAAAAAAGAGCTGGTATATTATATACTGGGGAAATCATATCTTTATAAGGGCAAATTTTATGCCGATCTGGCAATAAAATACCTGAATAAAGCAATAGATGAGGGATATGAGAACCAGGACAGTTACGAATTTCTAGGAGAAGCATACTCCTATCTGGGTGATTATGATCAGAGTATTATTTATTACGAAACTGCCCTTGAAAAGTTTCAGTCCGACAGGCTTTATCTTAAAATTGCCGAGGATTCATTCAAATTCAGGGAGTATGATAAAGCCGCAGAATACTATTCTATTCTGATTGATAGAACAAGAGATGAATCTTTACGAAAAAAGGGGCTTTTTCAACTGGGAAAACTCTATTATGATATAAAAAATCTGTCAAAGGCTGAGGAAACCCTCATCACCCTTACAGATCTGGACCCGAAAAATGCAGAAGCCTACTTCCTGCTTGGAGAAATCAGTTATTTCAACCAGGATAGAAAATCTGCACGGGACTATTGGCATCAGACATTGAGAATTGAACCGGAACACCGAGGTGCCCGGCTCAGATTATATAACTGATAGGGCATAAACCCTGAAATTAAAAAAATGACAGCAGCTTCTGGAGGAATTATGGCTCGTTCTAATAAATTATTTGGCGGATTCTCAACTGATATAGGTATCGATCTCGGTACATGTAATACATTAATCTATGTCAGAGGAAAGGGGATCGTCATCAGCGAACCTTCAGTAGTTGCCATTGAAAGGGGAACTAAAAAAGTAGTTGCCGTCGGTACTGAGGCTAAGAGGATGCTCTGGAAAACTCCAGGAGATATCGTCGCCATTCGCCCTCTGAGAGACGGAGTAATTGCAGATCTTGAAACTACAGAAAAGATGCTCCGCTACTTTATTTCCAAGGTTCTCCCCAAACGCTGGCTTATAAAACCCAGAATGGTTATCGGTGTTCCTTCCTGTATTACAGAAGTTGAACGGAGAGCCGTTGAAGAGAGCGCATTCAAGGCCGGTGCCAGAGAAGTTAAGATTATTGAAGAATCTCTTGCTGCTGCCATCGGAGCCGATATTCCCATTTTCGAACCTGCAGGACATATGGTCTGCGATATCGGTGGCGGAACTACAGAAATATCTGTGATATCACTGGGTGGTATGGTTGTTTCCAACGCCATCAGACTCGCGGGAGACGCCTTTGATATCGCAATAATCAAACATGTACGCTCTGTTCACAACCTTATTATTGGAGAACAGACTGCTGAACGATTAAAAATCAATATTGGAAACGCTGCACCTGATAATAAAATTGAAAAAATGGAAATAAAGGGAACCGATGCCATCACTGGACTTCCCCGTAGACTTGAAATAGACTCAGTAGAGGTCAGAGAGGCTCTTCAGGAGCCTATCAATGCTATCGTTGAAGAAGTTAAGAGGACTCTGGGTCAGACACCTCCTGAGCTTGCTGCTGACATTGTGGAAAGAGGAATTGTTATGACTGGAGGCGGATCTGCTCTCAAGGGATTACCTAAACTGCTTTCAAAAGAGACGGGAGTACCCGTAATTCTTGCGGAAAATCCTCTTCTCTGTGTGGCTCTTGGTGCTGGGATGTACTTTGATTACGCCAAGGGTGCAAGCAACAGTCGCAGCATCTACGACACTCTGAACTCTTAAGCGGTGGTAAATGGCTCATAATCAGCAAAGCAGCAGATTCTGGGGAATACCATCATTTCTGGTTCTCATCATAATCAACGTAGTCATACTCATCTTTTCAACAAACTCAATGCTCGTATCCCCAAAATCACTGGGGATGAGCTTTCTCTCTATTTTTCAGGAAGGGATAAATAATACAGTTACCTGGTTTTCAGGTACTGTTAACTCTATTAATGAACTGAAAAACCTGAAAGAGGAGTATGATTCAACTCTTAACAAACTTACTGCTTATGAACAGATGGATCGGAATTTTGAAGAAGTAAACAGAGAAAATGAACTTCTCAGGGAACATCTGGGGTTTTCCAGAGCACTTGAAATTGATCATATAAATGCCCGCATCATTGCCAAGGACCCCGTAAGCCTTTTTTCCTCGTTTATCATAAATAAGGGATCTAAAGACGGCATAGTGAAAGGTATGCCTGTCACGTCTTATCAGAA
The DNA here is from genome assembly GCF_003346715.1 of Oceanispirochaeta sp. M1. NCBI lineage: Bacteria > Pseudomonadati > Spirochaetota > Spirochaetia > Spirochaetales > Spirochaetaceae > Oceanispirochaeta > Oceanispirochaeta sp. M1. Next base: position 141,082 of record NZ_QQPQ01000012.1, on the reverse strand, counting down.
CGGTGTTATAGGTCTTGTAGGTAAAATTATTGAAACCGGTATTAATTCATCCCAGGTTATCCCTATCTACAATAGTACAAGTTTTGTAGCAGCCCGTTTTCAGTACTCCCGTTTTGAAGGACTGATTGCCGGATTGGGTGATTCTGAGAATCATCTCATAATGAATTATGTAAAGAAAACAGCATTAACCCAGATCAATATCGATGACAGGGTAATTACATCAGGAATGCAGTCTCTTTATCCTGGAGGAATATCTATCGGGAAAGTAAAAAGTATCACTTCAAGAGAATATAACACCTCCCTTGAAATCGAAGTTTTCCCGACAATTGATTTTGGTAAGCTGGAATATGTATTTGTTCTGACCGAGGACAAGGAGCAAATCAGATGAAAAAAAATATGATAATTTTCACACTTATGCTTATCTCTGTTCTTCTGAAGACAACATTGTCCCGATATTTCAGCCTGAGCTTCGGAATGCCGGATACCACACTGATCATTCTTGTATATGTCTCAATACGATACGGTTCTTTATCAGGACAGATGAGCGGATTTACAACAGGACTGATGGAAGATTTTCTAAGTTTATCCCCTTTGGGATTTAATAGCCTTATCCGTATGATCTTGGGGCAGTTTGCCGGCCTGTTCCATGAAAGACTGAATATAGACCCCATCCTTTTTCCTGTACTCTCTGTTTCTCTGGCTACAATAGTCAAGGGAGCTTTATCCTATCTGATTCTTTCTGTTTTCAATATTCAGTATTCCGGAAGTATCTTTATCAGCAGTTCCTTCGGTTTTGAACTCCTGATGAATGCTCTTCTGGCTCCTTTTCTCTTTCTGCTTCTCCGTTTTCTATTTGACAGAGTTCTCAAGGAAAGGAAGACCCTTTAATTTATGAAATCCAGAAAACATATCAGCAATGGCAGAGTCTATCTGCTCAGTGCGATTTTTCTTATTATTATAATTATCTATATTTATAAACTCTTTAATCTGCAGATTGTGGATAATCTAATCTATGAAAAAAAGGCTCAGGAAGTATCACAGAGATCAAATATAATTCCTGCCCAGAGAGGCCGTATATTCGACCGATATTCTGATGTCCCTCTGGCAATGAACGTTGACTCCTTTGCTGTTAACTACACACCCGCCTATGGAGATGAGGAATATTTACCTGAAATGCTGGCTAAGCTTTCTGAGATTCTGGATGTTTCAGAAGAAGATCTGAAAAGGAAATTTCCCGGTTCCAGATTTTCTTCCTATGTGGCTTCTGAGATCGCAGAAGGTGTTTCATTTGAGAAAATAACTATCATTGCAGAAAATATTGAAGAATTCCCGGGTATCAGCTGGAGCAGTAAACCGAAACGCTACTATAACATTACAGGTTCAATCGCTCATGTTCTCGGATATGTGGGAAACATAACAAATGAAGAGCTGCAGGTCCTCTATAACCGCGGTTACTCCCTGCGAGATGTGTTGGGTAAAAACGGAATTGAAAAACAGTATGACCACATTCTCAGGGGAAAAAACGGTCGTATTTATAATACTGTGGATGTCCGTGGAAGACAGATGACTAAAGAGGGGAATATACAGCTCCCTGAAAATGGTTATGACCTGGTTTTAACCATAGACAGGCATATTCAAGACCTTGCAGAAAAAGCTCTTGGCCCCAGAAAAGGATCTGTTGTGGTTCTTAAACCCGATACCGGTGAGGTTCTGGCACTTGTATCCTATCCGGGATTCAATCCCAATCTCTTTAATCAGAAAGGTCCAAACAGTTTTGGTTCTCTCTCTCTGAACCCTGATTTCCCCTTTCTGAACAGAGCCATACAGTCCTCTTATGCACCTGCGTCAACATTTAAGATTCTACTTACCGCAGCCGCTCTGGAGGATAAAGACTTCAATCCCAATCGGCTTATTGACTGTAAAGGTCATATGGAGCTGGGCAACAGGACATTTCTCTGTCATAAAAAGACGGGTCATGGGAAACTGAACCTCAAGGAAGCCCTGGCTGAATCATGCAATATATACTTCGGTACTATCGGTGTGGAAAATCTGGGGATTGCAAAGATATCTGAATATGCACATGCCTTCGGATTAGGAGTAATAACAGGTATTGACCTGCAGGGAGAGGTACAGGGAAATATCCCGACTCCCGCATGGAAAGAAAAAACCTACAACAGCTACTGGACGCCGGGAGATACACTAAATGCCTCTATTGGACAGGGATTTGTCTCTCTGACAGCTCTTCAGCTGGCCAATGTAATAGCAGGCATTGTTAATGAAGAGGGAGAAATATACAAACCTCATATTCTTAAAAAAATTGTGAATAATACAAACAGAACCGTGGTTGAAGAGATTGCTCCTGAAGTTCTGAGAAATACAACCGTAAGTCCCCAGATTCTGCATACTCTCAGAGACTATTTAAGGGGAGTCATTGCAGATGGAACATCAGAAGTTGTTATTCTCAATGATCAGGTTAAAATAGCTGGTAAGACGGGTACCGGAGAGGTTGGAAGCAAGTCAAACTGGCACTCCTGGTTTGCATCTTACGGCCCCTGGACCGAAAATAATGACGCAGATAAAATTGTAGTGGTAACCATGATCGAAGCATCAAATGAATGGGAATGGTGGGCACCCAAGGCTGCCGATATCATCTACCAGGGTATTTTTGGAAATACTAATTATGAAGAAACCATTAAAGCACTGAGAAAACGGGGAGTCTGGTACACAAGAGATATCGTCCTGGAGGGTGAACTTGAAGATTAAATTGAACATGTCCTCCATATTCGGTTTTGATTTTATCCTTTTTGCCTCTATTCAGGTCCTTATGGTAATAGGCGTTTTCTTTATATACTCCAGCGGTGTAAATTCAAATGGTACCGTTGTCAGTGATGAATACATAAAACAGATAGTATGGGTTATAAGTGGAAACATTATCCTCCTGACGGTATCTTTTATGGATTACCGGATACTTAAGAATATTGCTTTCTGGCTCTATCTGTTTATGCTGCTTATACTTTTATTGACTGCTGGTTTCGGCCAGGTCGTAAACGGATCTAAATCCTGGTTGGGCATAGGTTCTCTCGGAATTCAACCCTCTGAGCTTTCAAAGCTGGTTACAATTCTTTTTTTGAGTCTATATCTGGAGAATAACAGGAAATCAATCGATACTCTGCAGGTTTTCATCATCGGTTTTATCATTGTATGTCTCCCCATGGGACTCATTCTAATGCAGCCGGACCTCGGAACAGCCATGGTATTTATACCTGTATTTCTCATTATGATGTTTATCGCAGGGGGCAGGGCAAGATATATAATAATGCTTACTGCCACCGGACTTTTAACAATTTTCTTCTCAATGCTCCCGTTTTACCTGATGTATATGGCAAAGACAACGGGTAATTCAGTAATTCTTTTTACTGAGCAGAATATTATGACTGTTATAAGTCTCACTCTTGCTGCTGTGGCCATTATATCAGTGCTGGGTTATCTGTTTACAAGAAGATCGTATTTCTATTATCTCTCTGCAATTTTTTCGATTACAGGTCTATCCTATTTTTTCTCTTTTTTTGCAAGAAAAATATTAAAAGAGTATCAGGTGATGCGTCTGATTGTGTTCCTGGACCCACAGGTTGACCCCAGAGGCTCCGGATGGAATATAATTCAGTCGGTTACCGCCGTAGGATCGGGCGGGGCTTTCGGCAAGGGATACCTCCAGGGAACTCAGTCACACTACCGTTATCTTCCCGAACAGAGTACTGACTTCATATTCTCAATAATATCCGAAGAGATCGGTTTTATGGGTAATCTGCTTATCATAGTTCTATTTGTGCTCATATTCTGGCGCTGTATAAATATAATACTTAAATCACAGGATTTATTCGGTTCACTCATTGCGGCCGGCATTGTAGGAATGATATTCTTTCACTTCATGATTAACATAGGAATGGCCATCGGTATAATGCCGATTACAGGTATTCCTCTGGTATTTCTATCTTATGGAGGATCATCGCTCTGGACGACAATGCTGGGAATAGGAATATTACTCAGCGTATATCACAGGCGATATAAAAACGTAAACTAATGTCAAACATCATCGCATATAAGGACTTGGGCAGAGAACTGCTTCAGGTCAGCAAACCGGCCCGTTATACGGGTGGAGAACTGGGCAGTATTCAGTACAGGACTCCCGAGCCCCTTAAAATGGCCATATCTTTTCCCGATATGTATGAAATCGGGATGTCAAATCAGGCTATCAGAATACTCTATAACCGCTACAATGCAGTAAATGGAATTCAGTGTGAGAGGGTTTTTGCACCCGCACAGGATTTTGAAGAAGTTCTTCGCAATAAAAATATCCCTCTTTTTACCCTGGAAACAGGGATTCCTTTGTCAGAACTTCATATCCTGGCCTTTTCAATAGGATATGAACTGACCCTGACAAATCTTCTCAATATTCTTGATCTGGGACAGATTCCTCTTCATAGAAAGGATAGAGGCCCTGAACATCCAATTATTGTTGCAGGAGGACCTGCGGCTACAAACCCTGCAGCCTTCAGCGACTTTGTAGATTATGTCTATATAGGAGAAGGGGAGCACTTCATCAATAACTATGCTGAAGAACTTGCCGAAACTGCTGTAAAAGGTGGCAGCAAAGAGGATCTGGAAGCTGTAATCAGAAAAGATTCGGCCTATTGGTGGCCCGATAAAAAGGAAAAAACTGTAAGAGCTTTATATAATGAATTCGGACAGGGGAGTGAGCCTCGTTCAAATCTTCCTATTGCCTCACTTGCTACGGTTCAGGAACATGGTGTCATAGAAATAATGAGGGGTTGCCCCAACGGCTGCCGCTTCTGCCATGCAGGTTATTTCTACAGACCCTTCAGACAGAAGGATGTAAACCATATTCTGAAAGAAGCAGAACATCTTGTGTCCAACTGCGGATTCAGAAATATTACTCTTTCTTCTCTCTCTTCAGGGGATTATGTAGGCCTTCTTCCCCTTGTGGAACACCTGAATACACTCTACCAATCCAGAAATATATCATTTCAGCTTCCTTCACTGCGTGTTAATTCACTTAACCTGGGATTGCTGTCAGAACTGTCTACTGTACGTAAAAGCAGTCTTACCTTTGCTGTGGAGACCCCGGAATCAGCCGGTCAGAAGGGACTGAATAAAGACGTATCCCGGGATCGTATACTTTCACTCCTGAAAGAAGCTAAAAGCAAAGGTTGGAAACTGGCAAAGTTTTACTTTATGCTTGGACTCCCCGTAGATACCGGCGGAGTCAGTGAGAGTCAGGCAATCGTAGACTTTATGCTGGAACTGCAGAAAGAATCAGGCATGAAATTTAATATTAATGCCGGTATTTTCATTCCTAAACCTCATACACCCTACGAAAGGGTCAAGCAGTTTAATGATCAGGAAGGAATGAACGAAATCATAAATTTACGCGACGGCTTGAGAGGTAAAAACATCAAAGTCGGATTTCATTCTCCTTATTCATCTTTTATCGAAGGCATTCTCTGCAGAGGTGACAGCCGGGCAGGTGCAATCCTGGAGAGTGCATTTAAAAAAGGTGCCCGTTTTGATGCCTGGGATGAATACCATGACAGATCACTATGGCAGGAAGTCATTTCAGAGTGTGACTGGGATGTAGAAAAGGAGATATGCCGTGAGAAAGGGGAGGGTGAACCCCTACCCTGGGATTCGGTCTCTCTGAGAGTATCAACAGGTTTTCTTTCAAAAGAAAACAGTAAATCACAAGCATGTGAGATGACAGAGCCCTGTAAGGATGACTGTGAAAATCCCTGCGGTGTATGTAATAAGAACTTAACTGTACGTACTCCTGAGCCCTTTGAATTCCCGGAGATTGCTCCTGTTGTTGAAACAGAAAAACTTGAGAGTCATGATCTGGGCGAACACTCAGTAAAAGCTGTTTTCGGATTTTCTAAAAAAGATCAGGCCATATTCCTTGGACATTTAGATACTCTTCGTGTTTTTGAGAGAGCTTTTCAGTGCAGTGGAATTGAAATCAATTTTACTCATGGCTATAACCCAAAACCCAGGATGGAATTTGCCCATCCTCTCAGCCTCGGGGTTTATGGAACTGAAGAAATCATGGGTGTAGAGATGCCGAAGAAACCGGAGATGGTGATTGAAGATCTCATTAAATTGCTGAATTCAAATCTTCCTGAAGGCTTTTCTTTTGAGACAGTTAAATACTATCCACTGCAGCAGGATAAAAATAGAAAAAAGAGAACTCTTATGGGTCTCTATGCTGGTTCGGAATATACTCTTCAACCAGCTGACAAATCACTTCTTGCAGAGTCTACGATAGAGCTGTTTAAAGAAAAAGCTGAAGAATTGGGAGTAGGTGGTGATTATATTTTTACCCTTGAGGAAGATCATATTCATGTAAAGGCTGTTTTTGCCAATAAGAAAATGAATAATATTATTAAATTTCTGAAAGAGTTCAGAGAAGAAGAACCTTTGAATGAATGGATTATCACCAGAAAGAAACTTCTTGCCCTCAATATTAAAAATAAAATCTCTGATTATTTCAGCTTTGATTCATCCCAGAGCTGATCCATAGTTTCAAAATTATCAAAATTCATCTCCAGCTGTTTCTCTTTCATGTTTTCTTCAACATAGGAGAAACGGCTGATGAATTTTTTATTGCAGCGGTGCATAGCTTCAGCAGGATCAATATCCATATAGCGCGCAATATTCACTACAGAAAAAAGCAAGTCACCGATCTCTTCCATAAGATGTTCTCTGTCACCTTCTTTTACCTCTCTGACTTCTTCAATTTCCTCATGAACCTTATCCCAGACACCGGAAATATCCGGCCAGTCGAATCCTGCCTTGGCAGCTTTCTTCTGAATTTTATAGGCTCTTTCCAGAGGAGGGAGTCCTTTGCTGATTTTATCCAGAATTGATTTTTTAGCAGCACGGCCTTCAACATTTACTTTTATATCTTCCCACAGTACTTTCACTTCTTCAGGATTATCAGCCTGAGCATCTGAGAAGACATGTGGATGACGCCTGATCAGTTTTTCACTTATTCCATCCAGTACATCTGATATCTGAAAAGCACCTTCCTGCTGTTTAATATAGGAGATCATTGTAACCAGAAGATATACATCTCCCAGTTCCTCTTTAAGATGTTCATCATCATTTTCTCTGATTGCATCAACAGCTTCATAGACTTCTTCAATCATATCACCCGATAGAGTATGAGCAGTCTGTTTTCTGTCCCAGGGGCAACCCCCGGGCGCACGTAGATTCTCTATAATATTACAAAGCTCTTCAAAGCTGTTTTTTATTTTATCATTATCCATATTATTATTTCCTTATAGTATAAAGAATTGGTATATTCTTAAGTAGACAGAATATATATTATCAGAAGTTAATACCTTTTTTGAAATCAGTCGTGGTGGTACTTACTTGCCTTACCAAACACGTAAAGTGAAAGTGTTCCCATTATTAAAGCGGATGTAATATTAAAGATACTCATGCTGCTGTTTAAAAATACTGAACTCAGAAGAGCTCCCAGAAATGAGCCGATCACAGAAATAATTATGGCTCCCCAGATTCTTCCAAGGTAATGTCGCTTCATTATATAGACACCGAAATATGCCACAGCAAATCCGCAGATAATATATAAAAGGATAAAGTTCAGTTTAAATGATCCAAGCATGGAATCTCCTGTTTTTTAATTAACCATTATCCGGAGTGTTCGGATTATTATCAGACATTGAAGTCTGGCGTACAGTTCCCAGATATACCGGAATACTCGACAAAGGCTCAAGTGTTGTATTGCTTATTCCATAACTGTAGGCAACAAATGCAATATCAATCGTTGCAATATCGGAACCGCCCCTGGATAGAGCCTGACTTATATCAGCATCCTTATAGCTGCTGCCGTATTCATAATTTCTTACAAAGCGCTTAAAGGTATGATCATTCACATAGTTTGGAAACGCTGAACCCGCATCGCTGTAAACAACACTTCTTGCAGGGATTCCAAAATCTGGGTTCATATCAGTATTATCTACATATATAGTAGGATCGCTTCCAAAAATTTGAGGCGATGAATTTGTGAAATCAATAATCACCGTACTCCCGCCGACTGAAACAGGAATCTGTGGATCAGTTCTGTTTGTCCTGGATCTGAATCCAATCTTATAAAAACCAAGCTTCTCCGGAAGTGTTTTGCCTGAAGGTATTTCATCAAGATCATTATTCTCATAAGTTGTAGGATCAAATTGCTTCTCTTCAGTACGAATAAGAGTATCATCCGCATAATATACTTTATAATAGATTACATAACCGTCAATCAGCTCATCATCATCAGAGGTAAAGGCTACAGAATTCACACCTGAACTTAAAAAAGCAACAGTCGGCGGATCAAGAGCCTCATAAACCGGCAGCCCGCATCCGCTTAATATCAGAGTGAGAAAAGCATAAAAAAAGAATTTAGTCAGATATTTATTATTCGACTTCAAGCCCACCCTCAAATCCGACAAGCTCATAAATTCTGACAGGTTTTTTCTTTCCTTTTACCCTGATATCATCAAGCTCACGGCAAACGGCACCCTTGTCTTTAACTTTGAGATAGGTGGACTCGCTGATAACAATACTTGTGTAATACTGCTTATTGATACCTTCCAGACGGGATGCCAGGTTTACATTGTCACCCATGACTGTGTAGTTCATCCGCCCTTCACTACCCATATTACCGACTGTTGAGATCCCGGAGTTAAGGCCGGTTCCGATATGAATCTGCTTTTCGGGAGGCCAGTTTTTATTAAGCTCCTCCAGAATTTCCATCTGTCTCAGTGCGCATTTACAGGCCAGAAGAGCATGATCCTCCTGAGGAATCGGAGCTCCCCAGAAACACATGATGGCATCGCCGATATACTTGTCCAGAGTACCTCTGTAATCTATCAGACAGTCCGTCATTGCCGTTAAATACTCATTCAGTAATGCAACCAGCTCCTGAGGACTCATAGTCTCGGAGAGAGTCGTAAAACTCCTGATATCTGAAAAGAAAATAGTCGTATCATTGTCTATACCACCCAGTTCAGGTGGTTTTTCCATCATTTGCTCTACAACCAGAGGACTAACATACTTACCGAACATGACTTTAATACGCTTTTTGTCGGACTCTTCCATAATAACTCGGTACAGAACCACAACAATATAGATAAAGAAACTTGCGATACCCGGTGTTGAAAAGTGAATCATCAGGTTTTTGAACTCGAAAAGTATTGAAATGGCAATAAACTGAGCAAAGATCAGAAAGATTGTAAGAAGCAGTGACCATCCGGGACCCATGCGGGAAGTGATCAAGGCAATGAGCATCACCGAGAAGAAAAGAATCAGTACATTCCCCCACTCCGGCAGTTCATGAAGAAAATTATCCATCAGGATTGTATTCAGAGCATTGGCATGGATCTCCACACCGTACATCAGCCCGTAGGGAGTTGTTTTCTCGTCATCTGCAATACCCTGAGCAAAGGCACCTACCATCAGGATTTTATTACCCACAGCCTTTGTCCTGGGCCAGCCGGATGGGTCCATTCCCGGCACACGTGATGCATACCCTGAATAAGAGCGTACAGGATATGTCTGATATCCGCCACGTGAAGAATTAGACCTCATGCCCATAAAGTTAATAAGCATCTGTCCACGCTCATCTATGGGAATCTTTATATCTGTCACATATCGGGTTGTACCGTTTTTAACGACATTTCCGTCTTCATCAAGCTCTGGATACTCTTCAACTATACTGTAAGGTCCCCACTGAGCCTCCTCAGTATCAAAATACTGAATATTGGGAATAGTTATATGATCACCCAGAACAACTTCCAGGTCATCAAGAGATTTGTTGAAATAATTCACAGCCAGGGCAAGAGTAATTGAAGGTACAAAATGATCTTTATAGTGATTGATCACATAAAATGAATCATCCGGTTCTCCATCTTTATCGGTATCAACGATTCTGGGAGCCGATTTTTCCTCAAGCTCTTTTTTAAGCTGCGTAAGGTTTTTATCTGTGAGAGGATACACAACATCGTGAGGCAGGCCCTCTTTATCGGTCCACACAAGACGCTCATAGTTGTCAAGATTTACTTCAAAGCTGCTGTCCAGATCATCAACTCTGTATGAATCCAGTAAAACACTGGATTTGGCAATAAGCTGCTGCCGTCTGTATCTTTTGTCATAGTCATCGTAAAAGTTTGCATGGCCATATCCGAAAGTTGAACGGCCATAAGGTTTCAGAGGTGATTGTAACCCGTAATACTCTACAACTGCTGTAGTGTCACCCTCTACTTTTTTTATCTCACCATAACGATCATAGAGCTCCTGCTGTCTGGCAAAAAATTCTTCTGATTCATCCGCTGCCATGGGAGCTCTGTTGAGTACCGTCTCGATAAAGACTTTTCCATTATTCTGCATAGCTTCGGTGAGGATAACATCATTGGCGGCATTGTCTGCCGGTTCTATAAAGAAGATATCAAGGAAGATAGCGGATTCACGCTGTGACTGATCTTTTATTCTGGAAAAAGCATCAATAAGGTTGGCATGTCGGTATCGGGGGAAAGGAAAACGCCCAAAGGCATTTAATGTATTGAAATCGATTCCCAGAATAAGAATATCCGGGGAGATATCGGGGTTTCTTTTTTCAATGGTAACCCCTTCCTGGATTCTAGTCTGCTCAAAAACAGTCTTAAGATTAAAGTGAAGATCCAGGAGTTTGAACTCCATATGGGAAAATATGGTGGTATAAGAGGAAATACCCCAGAAAACAAAGAAAAAAACCATACCTAATATAAGACTGAAATATTTAACATTCAGTATCTTCATTCGGTTTTTTCCATCCTGCGCCATAGAGTGCTCCTATTGCTACCGGGATTGATTTAAAAAATCCCGGTATTATATCAGCCTATGCAGTCTTAAAAATCAACTACCGGCTTTTAAAGCAATTATACGGCTTTTGGCAAGGTTAGTCCAACTGGAACTGGAATAATCATTGCTGATCTGACCATAAAAATCCAAGGCCTTCTGTGTTTCAGACATGGATTCACTGAGACGACCCAGATTGAAAAGAACCTCGGGTATATCAGCAGATACATCCTTGTATTCAGCAAGTACTCTTTCAAGCAGAGCTGAGGCTGCTGCATTGTCACCCTCTTCTTCTTTCATTGCAGAAGCATTGATCAGGGCAACAGGAGCCAGATAGCTTTCAGAAAAAGAATCGGCAACAGCTGTAAAACCAGCTGCAGCATCTGACCATTTTTCTTCATCTGCTAAAATCAATGACTCAGTATTAAGAGCTCTCATTTCTGCATAGAGACCGGGGTAATCAGCTTTTGCTTTTTCAACAAGAACCATAATCTCTTCTTTAGCAGCAGCCTTGTCATCTTCTGCGGCTGCCAGATAATCCTGAAGTTCGGATTCAATATCCTCTGCCGCAAGAACAGACTTTTCTTCTTTCTGTGAACTAAAAAACTCAGCTGCACCGATCGCAACCAGGATAAGCACAAGTGCAATACCTGCCATTACAAAATATTTTTTATTTACCTTCAACATTGTTGCTGCTTTTTCAGCACCTGTCATTTCAGTTTCTTTTTCAACGCTCAAAACTTTATTCTCCTTCTGTTTCCTCTGGTCCCAGAGCTGATATTCTATACTTTAATATCCAAATCTTTTATTAATCTGGATAGATAAGTTCTCTGAATACCCAATTTTGCTGCTGCTTCAGTCTGATTGTTTTCACAGCTGGCGAGTACTCTTTTTATATAACTTTTCTTGAAAATATTAACAGACTCTTTAAGAGATTTCCCCTTATATCCGCTAAGAGTTTTTTCCTTATCCCTACCAAGGAGAAGATCATCTATTTCAATGGAGGAACCCTTTGAAACAATGACAGCTCTTTCAATAACATTTTCAAGCTCCCGGACATTGCCGGGCCAGCTATAGCTCAAGAGTATTTCCTGAGCCTCTGCTGTCAGTCCTTTAGCATCTTTTCTATTCCTTGCAAAATATTTACTCAAAAAATAGTCACAAAGAACAGGAATATCATCAACCCGGTCCCGGAGGGCGGGTATTCTTACAGGAAGTACATTGAGTCTGTAATACAGATCCTCTCTGAAACTTCCCTTTTCAACCATACTTTCCAGATTCCTGTTTGTAGCTGCAATAATTCTTACATCCACGGTTATGGTATCTGAAGATCCCAGAGCTTCAAACTGTCTGTTCTGAAGAACTCTGAGCAGCTTAGCCTGAACAGCCAGACTTATCTCTCCGATTTCATCAAGAAAGATTGTTCCGCCGTCAGCTAGAGAGAATCGTCCGATCCTCTCATTTGAAGCATCCGTAAAAGCACCTTTTACATGCCCGAAGAGTTCACTCTCAAGGAGTTCTTCTGGAATAGCCGCACAGTTAAGCCTGACAAAAGTATCAGAACTGCGCGGGCTTCTCAGATGAACCTGTTCTGCAAAAAGTTCCTTTCCTACACCGCTTTCGCCTGTAATAAGTACGGGCGAGTCGGACTGGGATATTTTATCGGTGATTTTAAGCAAAGCATCTATTTCACTGCTCTGAAAAATCATCTTATGAAAACCCGAATTAGACTCAACTCTATCCTGCAGTCTGAACAGCTCATCCTTTACTTTCTTAAAAGACTGGGCGTTCTGATAGGCCAGGGAAGCCTGGTTGGTAAAAACCTCAAGCCACTCAAGGTCCTCTTCGGTAAATTTTCTCTCATTCTTCTTATTGATGACTTCTATAACACCCACACAATGATCTTTCATTCGGAGAGGAACAGCCAGTATTGAAGTGGTTTTATATCCAACATCCTTATCTATTTCAGAGAAAAACCGGGGGTCATCTTCAACATCATTTACTATAAGGGAGGTATTGTTCTGGGCAACCCAGCCGGCGATACCCTCACCCATTTTAACGGTAAATTTCTTTACATCTTCACTCTTGGTTCCCAGAGCAATTTCAAAATAAAGCAGATCTGTTTCGGAATCCAGGAGAAGAAGAGAAGAAGACTCGCCTCCGGTGAGGCGAGTCGATGATTCAAGAATATGGGTCATCAGAGTCCGTATATCTGTATAATTGGAATTAATTAAATTATTGATTTCAATGAGAGTATCCAGTCTCTTTCGATCAACTTTGTCAGCAAACATAAGGCTGAATGATCAGCTTTCTTTATCCTTAAGCATATCCGCAAGGGTGAAAGTGGAATCGCCACCGTCATCTTCGTGGATATACTTGGATATTTCCTTCTTCTGTTCACGGATTTTCATTTCCTTGACAGAAAGAGAAAGTTTCTGTTTACCGGGCTGCAGCTCGATAACAGAAGCAGAAATCTTTTCACCTACTTTGTATTTACCAAGCAGCTCATCAGCATCAGCTTCTCTGTCTTCACTCAGATTGTTCTTGTGAATAAGACCTTCGATTTCACCCGGAACCTTAACGAACAGCCCAAAATCAGTAATATTAGAAATTTCTCCCTCAATAATGCTTCCCTTGGGGTGAAGTTTCAGCAGCTCTGCCCAGGGATCATTAGAGAGTTGTTTAACTCCCAGTCTGATTCTGTGTGCTTCTGTATCTACATTGGTAATTATTACCTCAATTTCTTCACCTTCCTTCAGCATTGAAGAAGGATTCTTAATTTTTTTAGTCCAGGACAGATCATCAACGTGGAGGAAACCGTCGATTCCCTCTTCCAGTTCAACAAAAGCACCGGCATTGGTAACTTTCTTGATCTCTCTGGTCATTTTCATACCTACAGGGTATTTAGCTTCCATCTCATTCCAGGGATTGGGGAGAGTCTGCTTCATTCCGAGGGAAATTCTTCCTTCGTGGATATCATATCCAAGGATCATGGCTTCAACTTCGTCGCCGATATTCATGATTTCCTTGGGGTGTTTAATTCGTTTCACCCATGACAGCTCAGAAATATGAGCAAGACCTTCGATTCCTTCCTCAATTTCAATGAAGGCTCCGAAATCGGTCAATTTGGTAACTTTACCCTTAACAACATCCTCTACCTGGTAACGATCTTCAAATGTGGACCAGGGGTCCTGAGTGAAGTGCTTGAGGGAGAGATTGATTTTTTCATCTTCAGCTTCCAGTCGGATGACCTTAAGTTTGATCTCCTGACCCTTCTTTACATAATCCTTGGGTCTGTTTACATGACCCCAGCTCATATCGTTGATATGAAGCAGACCGTCAAATCCACCCAGATCGATAAAAGCACCGAATGATGTAAAGCTTTTAACTGTTCCGGTAACTTCGTCATTGATGGAAGTTTTGGCAAAAAAATCTTTTTTTGCGGCACTGAGTGTTTCTTCCAGAAGTTCTCTTCTGGATAAAACGATATTGACCTTTTTATCGTTATAGAGTCTTTCAATATAGAATTCTGATTCAAGTCCGACATATTCTTCGGGCTCTTCGATTCTATGAAGATCCATTTTTGAAATAGGAATAAAAGCCCTAACTTCAATACCGAGGTCTACTTCAAATCCACCCTTGATGGATTTAGCTACTTTACCTTTAACTGTTTTATGATCCTGAAAGGCATCGCGGAGTTCTTTCCACATGACTTTAGCATCGGCTTTTTTCTTTGAGACTACTATTTCTCCGTTTTTGCCTTCTCTCTTAACGAGTACGACAGAAACGATATCACCTATAACAGGAGCTACTTTGAACTCGGCAAGTGGTATTTTTCCTTCAGATTTGTAGCCAATATCTATAAACACAAACTCACTGTCTACCTGTATGACATGACCATCGACCAGCTGTCCTTCCTCAAGCTGATCCATAGCTTTCAGGTATTGTTCCTGAAGTTGTGTCTGGCTGTTGTTCTCTGCTGCAGCAGCATCCGTCTTTCCCATAACCGTTCCGTTCTCCTGAATTATTTTAATTCTTTAATTTTATCTGTTACTTTCTCACATACTTGCTCTAACGTCAAGCTAGATGTGTCAATATATAAGGCGTCATCTGAGATGATTAAACTTCCCTCTTTTTTGTTTCTGTCGATCACATCCCGCTTGCGAATTCCCTCAAGAATTTCCTCATAAGACAGGGTGCTTACACCCTGCTTGAAGCGCCTTTCAGCACGTATTTCCGGGGAGGCATCAAGGAAAACTTTTACCTCGCCATGAGGAAAAACAACAGTTGTCATATCACGGCCTTCGGCCACAAGATCCAGAGACTTGCTGAGAATTCTCAGATGCTCGTTTACAATGTGCCTCACGGGCACTATAGCCGACACCTCAGCCACGATGGCATCCACTTCATCATTGTGGAGAAGATCTTCAACATCCTCATCATTCATATACAGATGATTGTCACTGATATCGAACTTCAGTCCCTTTGCTATCGCAGAGACGGTTTTTTCATCATCAATTTTTATATTATTCCTCATAAGTGACAGAGAGACTGCACGATAGAAATTACCTGAGTTAAGATTAAAATAGCCCATCTCCCGGGCTATTGTTGATGCTATTGTACTTTTACCGACACCCGCCGGACCATCTATTGCTACTATCATTTTTTATTTCTGGCTTTTGAGGATTTCAGCTTATTTTCTTCTGCCTGATTCTTCAGCTGATCAATCTCTTTTTTTGTCAGCTTTCTAAAATGCCCGGAGGCAAGGCCTGTCAGCTTGATATTGCCGATTCTGATCCTGTGAATACTCTTGATTGTAATATTTTTAGAAAGAAAGACCTTACGAAGCTCTTTGTTTTTTCCCTCTTCAAGAGTAATGGAAACAGACCTGCTGCCCTTTAAGGTATAACGCTTGAGACGGAAATACTCACCCTGCACAGACATTCCCTTCTTAAACTGTTCCATAAGCTCTTTGGGTATCTCTTTTTTCGTGGTGACCATATATTCCTTTTCCAGATGGGAGGAAGGATGTGTCATAAGTTTGGAAAACTCACCGTCATTTGTAAAGAAAATAAGACCCGAGGTCATATAATCCAGGCGGCCTACATTATAGAGTCTTTTGTTTGTTACATCAGAGAGAAGAGAGATAGCCAAAGGCCGCCCCTGATCGTCCTGATTGGAGCAAATAAAGCCGGAGGGCTTATGTAAAGCGATGTAGACATTTTCCCTTTCAGGACGCACCGGTCTTCCGTTATAGCACACGCGGTCTTCGGGACCGACTTTCTGTCCGGGAACAAGAACTGCCTTATCATTGACGGTTACCCTTCCATCAGAGATATATTCTTCACATTTCCTTCTGCTTCCTACACCGCAGCGGGCCAGATAGACCTGCAGTCTCAGTGATTCAAAATCTTTATCCATTCAATTCAAACCTTTTCTGTTCAACTTCATCCAGTTTTGGTAAATCCGATATACTCTTCAATCTGAAAAGTTTCAGAAATTCCTTGGATGTTCCGTACTGAAGAGGTTTTCCGGGTACATCTTTTTTACCGACTTCACGGATAAGACCTCTTTTAACCAGGAGACGGATCATTCCGTCGGAGCTGACACCGCGGATATTTTCTATCTCAGCTTTAGTCAGCGGTTGAGAATAAGCGATAATAGATAATGTTTCCATAGCGGCACGGGACAATTTGTCTTCATTTTTTTTACCATAGTACTCTTTCAGATTATCCCAAAGAGCCTCTTTAGCAGCCAGTACATATCCACCCTGCACTTCGTTAATCACTATTCCATGCTCTTCGCCTGCATAGTGATCTTTCAATTCATCCATCACCTCTTTAAGAACATCCCTGGATAAACCTGTGACTTTGATCAGATGCTCAATTGTAACGGGATCACTTTCAAGAAATAAGGCTGCTTCAACTATCGATCGTTCCTGAATCAGATTCATGTTTCTCACTCTCTTGTTCCGAATGTCTTGATTTTATCATAATATCGCCAAAAAGCTTGTTCTGATAGACCATTATGAGCCTGGTTTTAACAGATTCTAGGACTGCCAGAAAAGCACAGACAATTTCCATTATAGAATTGGGATTGATCAGGATGTCGGTAAAGCCGAATTCACCCCTCTCTTCAAGGAGTTCCTGAATAAGAGTAATCTTCTCATTTACAGTCACTTCCTCATAGAGATTTACAATAGCTTCCTTTGTAAGTGACCCCATAACAGTAGAGAAACTCTGCAGAAGCTCCCACACATCAACTTCTTCCCAGAGCTCCTCTTCATTATCAAAGGGGAGCATACGCTGTTTCTTTTTACGCTCAATTACCCACTCTGTGGATTTTTCCTGCTCTGTCATAAGCTCTGAGAGTTTTTTATATTTCTGATAATCGATCAGTTTAGCAACAAGCTCTTCCCGAGGGTCTTCAATTTCATCTGAAAAATCGACCTCCACAGGTAGAAGCATTCTGGATTTGATGTAAAGAAGAGTAGCGGCAAGGAGATAGAATTCTGTAATATTCTCTAAATTGACCGCTGTTGAGTATTGAAGAAAAGAAAGATACTGCTCCGTTATGGAAGAAATGGGAATGTCATATATATTCACTTCATTTTTCTTTATAAGGAACAGCAGCAGGTCTAGAGGACCCTCAAACTGATCCAGCTGAAATGTAACATGTTCACTCAATGCGCTTTTCCTCCAAGGCTTTGAAGATACTTTTTCCCTTCATAATTTTTATAAAACACTCTACACCCTGATCATCCATTTGTTCCAGTGCTTCCTTATATTGAATATAGGCCGGTGAATCTTTGGGATAAACTTCCAGAAGAGGATAGAGAACAAAGGCCCTCAGCCGAATTCCCGGATGGGGAATTGTAAGTGTCTCTGTTTCAATTTTTTTATCTGAAAAGAACAATATATCAAGATCCATTGTTCTTGGACCTTTAGGGATCTCCCTGCTGCGGTCACGCCCCAGGGAGGCTTCAATGCGTTGGAGATCTTCAAGAAGACTGTTCTCGCCTCCCTGATAGTCACCACAGACTGCCATATTAAGAAAATTAGGCTGATCTTCAACAATCATAGCTCTGGTTTCCCAGACAGAGGATGCTGAGAAATCATCCAATATATCATTCAGGGATCTGCATGCGCCAAGGAGATTGGCAATACGATCGCCCACATTTGTGCCGATACCGATATAGACCTTGTTTAAGGAGTGTTCTTCTTTCAGAACAACTCCTCTTTTATTTTCTTGGGTTCTTTATCTTTAGTAGCTTTCTTAACTTTCTTATCATCCTTGGGAGCTTCAACTTTCTTGGAAGGGAACATTATTCCTCTTAATTGTAAAAGAAGATTCTCTGCAATAACTTCATTATCTTCCAGATATTTTTTGACATTATCACGTCCCTGTCCGATTCTCTCCTCATCCATGGAGTACCAGCTTCCGCTTTTCTGAATCAGTTCATACTTCAGAGCTGCATCCATAAGACTTGCAATAGAAGAAATACCCTTACCGAATATAATTTCAAGTTCCACCTTACGAAAAGGAGGGGCTACCTTATTTTTTACAACTTTTACACGAACCCTGTTACCGATTGCATCTTCCTGTCCCTTGGCCATTGTTTCAATCTTTCGAACCTCAAGACGGACTGAAGAATAGAATTTCAGAGCATTACCACCAGTTGTGGTTTCAGGATTTCCAAACATAACACCTATTTTCATACGAATCTGATTGATAAAAATAAGACAAGCGTTGGACTTGGAAATGATACCTGTCAATTTACGAAGAGCCTGACTCATCAGTCTTGCCTGTAATCCCATATGGGAATCACCCATATCCCCTTCGATCTCGGCACGTGGCGTCAAAGCGGCAACTGAGTCAACGACAATGATATCTACAGCACCGGAACGGATTAAAGACTCTGTTATTTCCAGTGACTGTTCACCTGTGTCAGGCTGAGAAACCCACAATTCATCAACATTGACACCAAGTCCCCTGGCATATGAAGGATCAAGGGCATGCTCTGCATCGATAAAAGCAGCAATACCACCCTGTTTCTGAGACTCAGCAATTGCATGAAGAGCCAGTGTTGTTTTTCCTGAGGATTCAGGACCATAAATTTCAACAATACGGCCCTTGGGATATCCACCTACACCTAATGCTTCATCCAGAAGAATTGAACCTGAAGGGATAGCCTCAACTTCCATATGAGGCTGATCGCCCATTTTCATGATGGAACCCTTACCGAACTGCTTTTCTATCTGTAGACGGGCGGCTTCTATAGCCTTTTTTTTGTCATCTGAGCTTTTATCTGCCATGATTTTCCTCCGCTGATTCAACTGAACTGAGCCTTACTGTTAATTATTGATAATAATCATACAGTAAAAACTGCTCTCATACTTCATACATAATTAACATAATTTTGAGATTCAGCAAAACACTATACATTTGTATTGTTAATATACCAGCAAAGAGATTATGGATCAACTATATTTCGAAGTGAAACAACTCTGATCCTGAGGCTGTCTCTGTCGAGTGTCTCTATCTGTCCCAGAACTTCCAGGGGAAGGCTGCTGTCCAGACGTACCTGGAAATCGGTATACGCCGGTTCAATACCTTCAAGTACCTCTGCGGTATCATAACCCACCAGAAAATCAAAGAACATTCCCGGATCGGACATATTCAGATTGGAAAAGCGCCCTTTCCACCTGATAAAGCATTTATTATATAGATAGGGATCTTCAATCACATCTTTATAGTCAAAAATGTTTTCAAAGGATGTAAGATCTGGCTCTTTCAGATAGCCCTCAAGTATACGTGCCCGCTGTTTGGCAGATTCTGAAGCATTTGAATAGAGAACTCTGTTTATTTCTTTCCGGGTTCGGTTATCATCATATGCATCAAAGTAAGTCTGAGCACTTTTCAACGAAGTAAGAATCTGGTCTTCAGTTAAATTGAAAATAAAGCCCTGAGGATTCTCATCCGTCAGCTTCTCTTTTTTCAAATCACTGAACATATAGGAAAGATTTTCTCTGGAAGGAAGATCATTGGAATCAAACCATCCGGAAATCAGATCGCGCTTCATATACCCGGAAAAAAAGATAACTGCCATTAGGGGTATAAGCAGAAACAGTGGGGACAGTCTCTTTCTAATCCTCGGGAGGAGCTTACGAAAGCTGTTTCTGTTGAGGTACAGATCCAGAGCCTCTGAATCTGATATTTTTCTAATCCTGTCAAGGCCCTTCTTGGCTTCTTTACAGGATGAATCAATATCAAGAATACCGAGCCATAATCTGACGGCCTCGGTTGTATCTTTACGTCTGAGTGCAAGAGAAGCCAGAAACAGACGAGGTTCAACGGCATTCCTGTTTACCTGAACGGCTCTTTTCAGATATGTATCGGCCCCGCCGTTATCACCGTTCCGGAGGCAGGCGATTCCCAGAATATAGTAAAACTGATAATTTTCAAGAAATAGAGGAACCTTAGGTTCCAGCAGGGCAACAACTTTACCATATTGCCCGGATCTGAGAAGTTTATATGCTTTTTTAAGTGTCTTATTGTAAATTTTCATAGTGAGATAATTTTTGCTTAAGCTTCTCCAGTTCATTTTCATAGTACTCAATTTGAGAATTATATACCGGATCAGCAGTCTTTAGAAGCGAATTGATCTCATCAATAATTTTATCAATCAGGTCCAGGTCATATCCCAGGGCATAATTGAGAATAATCTGTTTCCCGTCCAGAGTATCTGAACTGCCAGCAACAGCTGCCGTAGAAGCACTGCTCCTCTTTCCAAGAACAGGCCCTCCGGCTGTCAGAGCATACTGTATTGATATTTCAGTCCCCGGGGGGATGGAGACAGCGTTGTAAAAAATACCTGCAGCCGAATCATTTATTGAATAAGGCAGCAGAGAAAAATCCCGGCCTTCTCTAAGATTAAAATCCCAGTCACTGTCATTCAAACGCTTCCAGTTGGCAAAAATTATTCTATCAGGCTTTCTGTCTCCCAGAGTTGTGTAGGTCATCTGACTTCCAGATTCACTATTTGGAAATGTAGCCCAGTAGTCAGGAACTTCCGCCGCAGTCCACTCTCTTTCAGAGTTGACAGGAAGATTTCCGTTAACAGTAAAATCGGGACCATCCGAGTTATTATGAGTATCAACAAGGTTTTTCAAACCCACTGAGAGGTAATTCTTTGAAAGGTTTCTGACAGTAACCGTCACGCTGAACCCTTTAATCTGATGATCCACCTTAACGGTCTGAGTCACATGAAGAATATTATTGCTCCAGTGAGCTACGACATAACCGTTGTTTGATTCAGTATGCTGGTTAAAAAAGGAGTTCTTCTGAAGTCTGTATGTTCTGTTGTCTATTACTATATTCATATATGAGGTTCTGCTGTCCCTGTCTTCAAACAAAGGGAGCATTTTTCCATCATAATTGTAATAAAGACTCCATACAGCATCTTTCTCATCAAAAAGAACCTTTGAGGAATTATCCTTGAGCTCTAATGCCGAGATTCCGTAGAGACCGGTTATAAGAAGCAGTACTGCTGCTGTATATTTAATTTTATTCACCTGATTCGCCTCCGGAAACAGCTCTAAGGAGTCTTTCTTTCAAATCCAGAGCTTCTTGCTTAAAGGAAAGCAGCTTCAACCTGTTATCATAGATTTCCCGCGTTTTTGTCAGTTCAATCAGTTTTTCCTGATAAACAGCAAGAGCCTGATTAAATTCTTTTTCTTTCTGCTCGTAATCTCCAGAGCTCTTTAAAAACTCCTCGTGACTCCATTGAAGCAGCTTGAGCAGTTCCTCTTCCCTGTATCTATATTCAATAAGGGAGAGACGGTAGCGTGATGCTTCAGTTTTAACACTGCGGGGATATTTCTCAAGGAGGCTGCTGTATATTTCACCTGCTTCATCGAATCTTCCAAGGAAATACAGCGACTCACCTATCCAGAAAAGGCTGTTGGCATAATAGGGGCTGTCAGGATATGAAGTCAGGAAAGAGGAGAAATAATGAATTGATTTATCATACTCCTCCTGCATGAAGAGTATTCTTCCCTTATAGTACCGTCCAGGGATATTGAGTCCATGAGAGGCATAATTCATCAGAAAATCATCCAGGTACTGGGATGAACTGACAAGATCTCCACTTTCCAGATAGCTTCTGGACAGCCAATAACTTGCATCTCCGTGCAGATCATCAGATTTCGGATCATCTAACACAGCCTGAAACAGACGTATTGACTGTTCATAACGGGCTTCCTTGAACAAATCAAGCCCGAAGAGAAATTCATCATTTAGAGCATTGCCGGCAAATACAGGCTGCACAATCAATATCAGACAAACAATCAAGAGTTTGCTTTGCAGAAATTTCCATTTCATCAGACAGTACCTCACAGTTCAAACATCGGCGGTCCATCCTTTAAAGTAAAATACCTTTCACCCAGATCAGCAATTTTTTAGATACTCAACCTCTGCTGCAGGATCGTCGGCACCGAAGAAAGCGGACCCGGCGACAAAAACATCTATTCCTGCCTCCTTACTCTGCTTTATTGTGGACCTGTTTACCCCGCCGTCAATTGAGATCTCATACTTATAGCCCTTTTCTTCTCTTATTTCATTGAGTATTCTGACCTTATCGAGACATTCAGGGATCAGAGACTGTCCACCGTATCCCGGGTTTACTGTCATAATAAGCACCAGATCTACAAAAGGGAGCAACTCAGACAATACTGAAACAGGAGTTGAAGGTACTATAGAGATCCCTGCTCCTGCACCGCCGTCCTTAATCATCTGTATAACCCTGTGGCCATGAACAACAGCTTCCGCATGAAAGGTGATAAAATCGGAACCGGCCTTTAAAAAGGACTGAACATGATTTTCAGGTTTCTCAATCATCAGATGAACATCAAGAGGAAGATCTGTTTTTGACTTCACGGCTTTTACCATCTGAGATCCAAAAGTTATTTCGGGGACAAATGATCCATCCATAACGTCAAGATGGACCCAATCTGCTCCGGCAGATTCAATCAGATTAATACCCTGGGAGATATTCGCAAAATCAGACGCTAAAATCGAAGGAGCGCATTTTATTATTTTCTTCATTTATCAATTATACTTAAAAGTTTTTTTTTGTAAAACTGCAGCTTCAAAAGAAAAAACAGTGAATTATGAATTTTCATTGCTTCACAAAGTTTGCATTTGTTGACTAAAGTAGCGGGACAGGTATAATTAGAAAGATGCAGTAGTGCATTTACCTGAATGTTCAGGCTAAAACAAGAATGAGTGATATAGAGCTGAAAAAAGACATAGATGAATATCTCGAAGATGTCTATCGCTCTACCGCGAGACGGGAACTCGATAGAGCCCTGTCTATGCTGGATGAAGCTTATTCTGTAGACTTTGACCGTGAAGAACTGGCGGGACTTCTCAGAATGCTGAAATTCTGGAAAGAGCGCTGGAACAGAATGATCGATTTTACCGGTCCATATGAAAAGGGAGACTATCTTTTGAAGCAGTGGGATCAGTTTACTGACTGGTCAGACAAAATCAAAAGTGTGGCTCCTGAGAGGGGAATTCAATCCCTGAAATACATGGTTCATTCAGAAGCGTTGTGCTGCTATGAACAGTTACATCTGGATGATAACAATGATTTGGAACTGTACCTTGGAATCGGAAGATGCAATAAGGTGCTGGGGAATTATGAAAAAGCAGTCAGTATCCTTGAAAAAGGTGCCAAGATGAACAGAGATAACTCTGAGATTCTGGCTGAATTGGCTGATACTTATGCCCTTGTAGATGAAATGCAGGGAGCTAAAATATTTTTTCGGGAAGCTTTCTATCTGAATCCTGAGCAAGTTGATTTATCAAGACTTGAATCAGGACTCATACTGAAGCTCATTGAGAAAGTTATTGAGACCGGTATAGAAAAAGAATACCTGAGTGAATGGCTTCCTGTGTACGGAGTCATCTATGGAGTATTCAATATCAAAAGAGAAATGCGGCCTATTGAGTATGGAAAACTCAAGCAGTCCATTTTTTCTCTTCAGAATGAAATCCGGCAGAATAGTGAGAACGGGACGCTGGTGCCCCGTTTAATAAATAGGTATTTCTGGCTTATTGATCATTATATAAGCACGAAGGAAGATAGAAAAACGATTGATGAGGTCCTTATGAATATAAAATTGCTTAACCCGTCAATTTACCGGCAGTACATCAACTAAAGCAGGAGTATGTTAAAAACTATGTCAGAAGAAATGATCAACAAAATTAATGATTTATTGAATGAGGAAAAATGGACCCGTGCTACTCTCAGCAATTATACAATCAAGAATTTTGAAGAGCTGGATGAAACAGTAGAAGAGATTCTTAATTCCAATATACAGGATGAAATCAAGGAACTTTGTGAAGAGCATCTTGATCACTCAAAAAACAGTATTATCGGTTTGTATATATCAGGAATCATCTCTCTCGATAAACAGCAGATTGACGATTCTCACCTTGTTGAGCTAATCAACATCTTTTCCGGTAATCACAAATGGAATATAGTTGAATTTCTTTGTGAACGGATTCTCAGATTCGGTGAAAACAAAATGGCTCTCCGTGTTCTTTCTGAGTGTTACAGCAATGAAGATCGTCATGATGAGATTTTCACTGTCTGGGAAAGACTAATCAAAATTGATTACAACGAAGCCGAGATCGTCAAGAAACTAGCTGAAAAATATGAAGCTGATGGAAAGACTGAAGCAGCTATCAGCTATTATAAAAAAGCAATACACCGATATATCAATAAAAACCTCTTTACAAATGTTAAAGATGTTTGGTCAAAACTGATCGAACTGAGTCTTGATGATCTTGAATTCTTTCTTATGGTTGAAAAGAAAATCGCCAAAACCATGTCCATTGAAAAAGCTACAGTTCTTCTTGAAGACATTTACCCTGCAATTCAGGAAAAAGGTGATTGGGAAACTGCAATCAATATATTGAAATTGATTCTTCAGTACGATGCAAAAAGCCCCTGGGCAAGAAAAGAGATCGTCAACTGCTACAGAAGCCGTTTTGAAGGTCACAGTCAGCTGGAAGAATATATTAAACTTTCAAACCTCAATCAGAGCTGGAGAAATATCACCGAAGCGATTTCTGACTTTGAAAAGCATATCTCTTTCGATGCAGGAAATTTTGTACACCATAAAACATGGGGTGTCGGTGTTATTCGTGGAATCAAGGGTGATGAAATCACAATCGATTTTGCAACAAAGCGTGGACACACCATGTCTCTCAAAATGGCTGTAAATGCTTTGTTGAGTCTTACAAAGAATCATATATGGGTATTGAAAAGCATTCTTCCTAAAGAGAAGCTTCATGCCAAAGTTAAAAAAGATATTCCCTGGACTCTGAAAACAGTTATCAGAAGTTTTAACAATGCTGCTGATATGAAAAGAATGAAAGCTGAGCTTGTTCCTGCTGTTCTAACACAGGGTGAATGGTCCAGCTGGAGTACCGAAGCAAGAAGAGTTCTTAAAACAGATGCCGATTTTGGTAATATGCCCGAGAAGCTTGATCTGTTTATGGTAAGAGATAAGCCCATTTCCTTTGAAGAGAAAACCTTCAACAGATTTAAGGCTGAGACTAATTTCTTTGACAGATACCAGACAATTCTTGAGTTTATGAAAGAAGCAGATCCTGATTCAGACTACTTTTCTGAAATGTTTAATTACTTCACAGCTTTTCTGAAAGCCGCCAATGTAAATGAGCAGGTAGTTTGTTCCTTTCTTTTTGTTTCTAAAATCATCAAGGATTTCCCCTTCCTCAACCCTGGAATAAATTATAGTTTCACTGATGTATTTAATGATGTTGAAGACCTGGAATTGATGTTCGGTTCCATTCAATATGCAGATCTGAAAAGAGAGTTTCTCCTGGAGATCAAAGCCAATATTGATGAGTGGCAGAACTATTATATTATGCTTTTCCCCTACTACCTGAATAAATCAGTTGTTGAGGATCTTATCGGCAATGGATTTGATAATCTTGTAAAAGATAAGCTGCAGGATATCATGACTCATTTCAGAGAATTCCGGGAAGCCTTCCTGTGGATAGCAAAATCTGCTGTTGACGAACCCTGGTTCCCCTCCATTGGAATCCCCTATGAAAAGATTCTAATCAACATGATTCACCTTCTGGATATCACATTCAGAGACATAAGCAACAAGAGAAATGTTACTGAGAATAAGAAGCTCAACAGAGCAATTCAGACATTTCTTTTTAAGGATAACAGACTTGAAGACTTTATCCTCAGCGGAGACGAAGACACAGTAAGCCGTCTTTTCACCCTTCTGCAGGATGTTAAAGAGATGGATGTTACCATCAAGCTGGGTATCCGGCAGAAAATCAAGGATAAATATCCCAAGATTAAATTCCTTGGAGAGAAAGAAGAAACTCCTGTTACAGCAGTTTCACATACTCTTTTTGTTCTTGAAGAGAGTCTCCGGAGTAAACAGAAAGAACTTAAGCATATCCTTGATGTGGAAGTTCCCCAAAACTCCAAAGAGATCGGTATTGCCATTGAAATGGGAGACCTGAAGGAGAATGCCGAATACAAGGCCGGTAAGGAAAAGCAGGAATCTCTTAACATTCAGGTCGGTAAGCTGAAAGAAGGTATTGAAAAGGCTAAAGTCTTTGATCCTTCAACTCTGGATATTAAGAAAGTATCCTTCGGAACCAAGGTTACTCTCGTTGATGAAAACAATGAGAAGGAAGAGGTTTTCACAATCTTAGGTCCATGGGAATCAGACCCCTCCAACAATGTTATTTCCTATGTATCACCCTTCGGTGCCGCAATTATGGGAATTAAACTGAATAAATCAACCAAGTTCACTATCAATGAAAAGGATTACTCCTATAAGATAACCCTCATTGAGAAAGCTGATTTACTCTAATAAATATGTAAATGCTGCCTGATGAAAAAGGCAGCAGAACAAAATGCCTGTCGGGTTATCCGGCAGGACAAAAAAATAGGCTGCAGGTTCATTTGAACTTCTGCAGCCTTTCTTTTTATAATCAGTATTTAAAACTAATCTTTAATATCAATCTTTCCAGGGGAAAATTGTACCTTTCAATGTTCTTACACCGACTTTCTCTCTTTCCTCTCTAAGGAGAGCGCCCCAGGGGATCTTTTTCCTATCAGCATCAGGAGTCTCTTCAAGATAATCATACTTCATGAGAATGAGTTTCATTGCACTCTCCTGCAGAATCAGGATTCCACCGATACCAGGCAGAATGAAGGCAAGAGCCAAAGAAACACCGGCATTGAAAAGCATACCGATAGCAAGAGCCACAGCTACACCGGTATTATCAAAAAAGAGGATAAAACTCTTTTTAACAATTTTCCTCAGATCCTTATCAAGGTTATTCATTACGGGAAAGAAAAACACCAGTGTGATTGATACAATTACAAAGATCCAGAATAGAAAGGCCAGACCGATAAGACCCATGGTACTACCCAATGCGGAATAAAACTGAAATCCTGTAAAACAGATGAAATAGAAGAATATTGATGCTGCTCCGAGGATCAGGCTTTTTTTCCAGTTATCCTTCAGATGTGTCAGAATATCTTTCAGATCGGGAGATTTATATTGAACAATATCTCGTACATAAGCTGAAACGGCACCCACATAGACAAAAATCAGAAGAATACTCAGTATAAGCATGGCAAGACTTAAAGCAGGTATATCAACAAGAGCCTTCGGAAGAAATACCGGGATTGCCACAAGAAGAATCATAACAAAATTGATAAGCAGCATGCGGCCCATATTATCCCAGGCATCCCAGAATGCTTTCTTAAACATAAACAGTATCATCAAAACTCCTAACACCCTTGCGGGTTTTTTATTTTATATTTTTTTGAGCTGAGGTTGTAGTATTCTAATTTACTAAAATTACTCGGCTCCAGGCAAATTATTTTTTTTCAGCGCGGCTGACTGATCAGCCCTGATCAATTCCTTTCATAGAACAGGAAATTCTTTTTCTGCTTAGATCTACTTCAAGGATTTTTACCTGTACCTTCTGAGCAACTTTAACAACATCAGAAGGGGAAGATACAAAATGATCTGACAGCTGACTGATATGTACCAGGCCGTCCTGATGAACACCGATATCAACAAAGGCACCGAAAGCGGTAACATTTGTAATTAAACCGGGAAGAATCATCTCCTCCTGCAGGTCTTCCATGGTGTTAATATCTTTATTAAACTCGAAAAGAGTAAACTCTTCCCTCGGGTCTCTTCCAGGCTGTTTAAGCTCATCAATTATATCCTGGATCGTCTCCATTCCCCTGTTTTCCTGTACAAACTCTTTTAAGGATAAACCGGTCAGTGATTCAGGATTTTTAATCAGATTTTCCACTGTGGTGCTGAGTTTCTTACATAACTCATCGATAAATGAATACTGCTCGGGGTGAATTCCTGTATTATCCAGTAAATTTTTACCATCCCTGATTCTTAGGAATCCCGAGGCCTGTTCAAAACACTTATCCCCTACACCTTTTACCTTCTTCAATTCCTTTCGGGAACTGAAAGGCCCTTGGGCATCTCGGTGAGCCACAATTGAAGCTGCTGTTTTGGCATTGAGGCCTGAAACATAGGATAAAAGCTGTTCACTGGCGGTGTTGAGCTCTACACCCACTGAGTTTACACAAAACATAACCACCTCATCCAGCGCCTGTTTAAGGGCTTTCTGATTGACATCATGCTGATACTGTCCAACTCCTATGGAGGAAGGATCAAGTTTAACCAGTTCGGCCAGCGGATCCATAAGTCTTCGTCCGATGGAAACAGCCCCCCTGACAGTCAAATCATAATCAGGAAATTCCTTCCTGGCTGTTTCAGAAGCGGAATATATAGAAGCACCGCTCTCGTTCACCATAACAACAGGAATATCCTTCAGACAGTCCAGGGAGAGACAGAACTGTTGTGTCTCACGACCACCGGTTCCGTTTCCCACTGCAATGGATTCTATTTTATATTTGTGAATATAAGATTTTATTTTTCTCTCTGCATCATCAGTTTTACTATGAGGAGGCAGAGGATAGATCACATCATTTGCCAGTAGCTTTCCCTGTGGACTGAGGCAGACAATTTTACATCCTGTCCGTAGTCCGGGATCCAGTGCCAGTGTTGCTTTCTGTCCTAAAGGAGCCTCCATCAGTAGAACCCGTAGATTCTCAGAAAAGACACGGATAGCTTCTTCGTCAGCAATTTCTTTCAGACCTTTTTTCTGCTCTGTCTCCAGAGAAGGTGCCAGTAGCCGTTTATAACAGTCTTTTTCCATATCCTCTACCAGACTGTTCCATCGGCTGCTTTTAACAGGAGCCGATCTTTGGAGAGTACTGAGAGCCTTATCACTGTCCGGTCTGATCTTCAGACGGAGAAATCCCTCATCTGAACCGCGGAACATGGCCAGGATTCTATGAGAAGGTGTTCTGGCAGATAATTCCTCTCTGTCAAAATAATCCCTGTATTTCTGACCCTCCTCCTCCTTTCCCTTTACGGGCTTACTATGGAGATAGGAGCGTTCCTTATAAAGTTGTCTGAGGGTCTGCCGGACTCTGCTGTCTTCATTAATAGTATCTGCCAGAATATCCGAAGCCCCCTGAAGAGCATCATCCCAGCTGTCCGCCTGTCCCTGAGAACCATAATAATCGGATTTATTAACGCTGGATGGGTCGGCATTTTTCAGAATAAGATCTGCCAGAGGTTTCAGCCCTTTTTCGGCAGCAGCCATACCCCTGGTTTTTCTTTTCTGTTTATATGGAAGATATAGATCCTCAAGAATCACAGAATCTTTACAGCCTTCGATGGCGTTTCGCAGGGAATCGGTCAACTTACCCTGGGATTCTATTATTTTAAGAATACTTTTACGACGTTTGTCCAGCTCCTGAAGCTGATCATATGTTTTAATAATTGAAGAGATAACGACCTCATCAAGATTTCCGGTTTTCTCTTTTCTATAGCGTGCCATAAAGGGCACTGTAGCCCCGTCTGCAAACATTTCAAGTACGCTGGACACAGTCTGCTCACGTAGAGAGAGTAGACCTGCTGTTTCTTTAATATTAGTCATGAAGACAGTATAGATGGTTATTGAAAAATATCAATATAAACAGAGTCCAGGTATATCAGTTACGGACTCTGTTTATCTTCAGTTCCTCTCCGCTAAGATTCAATTCAAGAATCTCGCTCCAGCGGCTGCTTTCATCTGCGAAATGGGAACGGATACGTACATATACTATATCTGACTTAATCTCCTTCAGGAGGAGAAAGGGTTCTTTTGTGGTCCAGTGCTGTCTCGAATCGGTAAATTTCTGGTCAAAAGCCACCTGGATTTCATAGGATCTGACCATTCGGTTTTCTTCCCATTTCAAAGTATAAGGAAGACGTGAGATTGGACTGTCTACGATAAATTTAGGACGGCTTAAGTAGAATTCATCTTCCACTGCTGTATTGTCATCTGGTACATCGTTGCTTTTGCAGGAAAAAACTATAGAGAACAGAGCTGCTATAAGCAGAATCCCTGCAGTTTTATTATATACATTATTTATGTTCATTTAAATGGTTTCCGGGTTTCAGTTTTGCATCAATATATAAAATGCGTTACGCCGTGTAAAGTCAAAGAACTACAATACGGTCATGAATGGGTATCGAAACAGAATAAAAGGTCTTACTTTATCTAATTCAACTTGACACTTAGACGTTTGAAACTTAACCTAGAATTTAGAATTCTATGAATCATCTTTAAGGAGAAAGTATGAAAAAACTGTCTATTCTTTTAGCAGTAGTTTTTGCTCTGACACTTGTTGGTTGCAACAAGCAGAAAGCAGAAGTAGCTGCCCCCGCAGAAGAAAAAGCTGTGGAAGTTGTTAAAACGTCAGTTACCATGGTAACTGACGTGGGTGGTGTTAATGACCAATCCTTCAACCAGTCAGCATGGGAAGGTCTGCAGAGAGCTAAAAAAGACCTTGGAATCGATGTATCTTACAAAGAATCCAAACAGAATGCCGACTATATGCCTAATATGGAAAGTGCTCTTGATGAAGACATTGACCTAATCTGGGGAATCGGTTTCATGATGGCAGATGCTATCCTCGAAGCTGCTCAGAACAATCCTGATCAGAAGTATGCCATTATTGACAGCGCTTTCGAAGATACTCCCTCAAACCTTGTAGGTGTTGTATTCGAAGCTGAGCAGGCTTCATACCTCGTTGGTTACATCGCAGGTAGAATGTCTGAGACTGGAAAAGTCGGATTTATCGGTGGAATTAAATTCTTCCTGATTGAAGAGTTTGAGTACGGTTTTAAAGCCGGCGTAAAACAGGCCGGTGCTGATATTGAAGTATTAACCCAGTATGCTGAGTCTTTTACAGATGCAGCCAAGGGTAAATCAATTGCCAACTCCATGTACCAGCAGGGTGCAGACGTTATTTTTCATGCCGCAGGTGGTGTTGGAAATGGTCTGATCGAAGCTGCTAAAGAGCAGGGAAAGTGGGCAATCGGTGTTGACCGAGACCAGAACGACCTGGCTCCCGACAACGTACTTACATCTGCTATGAAGAGAGTAGACAACGGTATCTACAACCTTTCAAAAGATCTTAATGATGGGAACTTCCCCGGAGGTTCCACTGTATCTTACGGTCTTGCTGAAGACGGAGTAGGAATTGCACCTACCAGCTCCAAGCATGTTCCTGCCGATATTCTGGCAGAAGTTGCTTCACTTGAAAAAATGATTATTGCAGCTGACTTTGTTGTTCCTAATACAGCAGACAGTCTTGCAGCTTATAAAGTTGTAGAATTAAAATAATCAGATTACAATTTAAGTAATTAAAAAATTGACCCTGCCTCCCGGTGGGGTCAATTATTTTCTGGAGGGAAGTCTTTGAATAATTATGATTTCGACCAGATCGCTGTAGAGATGAAAGGGATTACTCAGAAATTCGGTTCCCTTGTAGCCAATGACAATATTGACCTGACTGTACATAAAGGAGAGGTTCATGCCCTCCTGGGTGAAAACGGTGCGGGGAAAACGACTCTGGTAAACTCTCTGTACGGTCTTTATCACCCCACTTCCGGGGATATTTTCATCAATGGTGAAAAAGTAGTCATGGATACGCCTAATGTGGCTATTCAGCATGGAATAGGCATGGTTCACCAGCATTTTATGCTTATTAAACCTTTCACAGTTGTTGAAAATATAATTCTGGGTATGGAAACACACAAATACGGTGTTCTGGATATGGCAAAGGCTACCAGAGACGTTATGGAGTTATCCGAACGTTATGGGCTTGCCATCAATCCCACATCCTGTATTCAGGATATCACTGTAGGTATGCAGCAGAGAGTTGAAATATTGAAAGCTCTCTATAGAGGAGCGGATATTCTTATCCTGGATGAACCCACTGCGGTTCTGACTCCTCAGGAAATCCTCGACCTTATCAATATCATTAACAGCCTCACAGAACAGGGTAAAACCATTATTATCATTACCCACAAACTAAAAGAAATCAAAGATGTTTCTGATTTCTGTACCATAATCCGTCGTGGAAAAAAGATTGATACTGTTAAGGTTTCTGATGTTACTGAATCAGACCTTGCATCAATGATGGTGGGACGGGAAGTATCCTTTAAAGTAGATAAGGTAGAAGCAACTCCCAGTGAAATAGTTCTTGAAATAAAAGACCTGCATGTTAAAGATAACAGAAAGATACCAGCTGTTCGCGGTCTGAACCTGAAAGTTCGTCGAGGTGAAATCCTCGGAATTGCAGGAGTTGACGGTAATGGTCAGAATGAATTAATTGATGCACTTACAGGAATCTGTAAAGCTGAATCCGGAGAAATATTAGTCAACGGAGCTAATATATTGGGACTCAGTCCACGAGGTATTCTGGATCATAAAGTGTCTACAATCCCTCAGGACAGACAGAAAAGAGGCCTGGTACTTGAGTATTCAATAGCTGAAAATATTATTATTGAAAACTATAAAAAGGCACCATTTTCTAAAAATGGGTGGCTTAATTTCCCGGCAATAAAAGATTATGCAAAAAAGCTTGTGAAAGATTATGATATTCGTCCGGATGACGAAAATTATATTTCCGGTTCCCTTTCAGGTGGTAATCAGCAGAAAGTTATAATTGCTCGTGAAATCTCCAACGATCCTGATCTTCTGATTGCTGTACAGCCTACCAGAGGTCTTGATGTGGGAGCTATTGAATATGTTCATAAGGCTCTGGTTGCTCAGCGAGACAAAGGCAAAGCAGTCCTTCTCATATCCCTTGAACTGGATGAGGTAATAAATGTTTCAGACAGACTAGGTGTCATTTATGAAGGTGTGATTGTAGGAGAAATAGAGTCTGAAGGTGCAAATGAAAATGATATTGGACTTATGATGGCAGGAGGTACTCACGAATGAAAAAACGTACAAGCAATTCTGCCCTGGGTCTAACTTTGATATCCATAATTCTTGGATTATTAGTAGGTGCAGTGATACTTATACTAATTGGATATAACCCGATAAAAGCCTATATTGTAATGTTTGAAGGAATCTTTGGATCTGCCAAAAATTTCTCATGGACTATTATCTATGCTACACCACTTATTTTAACGGGTCTTTCTGTAGCATTCGCCTTCAAAACGGGACTCTTCAACATAGGAGCCGAAGGACAGTTTATCGTAGGTTCTCTGACTGCTGCGCTTGTGGGATACTATGTTCATATGCCTGCTCTGCTTCATGTCCCGTTTGTTCTGATCTGCAGTATTACTGCGGGATCTTTATGGGGGAGTATTGCAGGATATCTTAAGGCAAAATACGGTGTTAATGAGGTTATCTCAACCATTATGCTAAACTGGATAGCCCTGTATCTGAATAACTTCTTGGTACTTAATGAAAAAATTAAAAGACCAGGCTCAGAGGCAACCAATAAAGTCCTGGATTCAGCGAAAATTATTTTCTTTGATACATGGAAAAGAAGTCCTGAAGGTCAGGTATTCAAAAAAGCACATCCATTTTTCAATGATATTTTAAGAACACCTGCAAATGCGGGATTTCTGATTGCTATTGTCGCTGCTGTTGTGATTCTTCTTATTCTAAATAAGACAACATTAGGCTACAGTCTTAAAGCCGTAGGTTTTAATCGGGATGCTGCTGAATTCGGCGGTATAAATATAAAGTCCAACACCATAAGCGCCATGGCGATTGCCGGTGGACTTTCCGGCCTGGCCGGTGCTGTTCAAATATTGGGATTTACAAGAGAAGCATCAGCACTTGCTGCTATGGAAGGTTATGGTTTTGAGGGTATCTCGGTTGCCCTGATCGGAGCCAATAATCCTATTGGATGTATTCTGGCTGGACTTTTTTACGGATCATTGAAATATGGCGGATCAAAAATCCAATCGAAGATTGGTGCCCCCTATGAGATCATAAGCATTATCATGGGAACAATTGTTCTGTTTATTGCCATGCCTAAACTGATAAAAATGATGAAACTGACAAAGAAAAAGGAGGCTGAATAATGTTTTTTGAAAGCATTGCCTTTCTTCTGGGTACTACTTTGATGTATGCCACCCCACTTATTTATACATCTCTCGGCGGTACAATCTCTGAAAACTCGGGTGTTGTAAATATCGGCCTTGAGGGAATAATGTTTATGGGAGCCTTCATCGGTGCAGCCATAGGTTATTATACACATAACGGATGGATAGGTTTTCTTGCTGCGGGTGTGGTGGGCGGTCTTTTCGGACTGCTTCATGCGGTAGCCTGTATCAGCTTTACAGCTAACCAGGTTGTTTCGGGCATCGCCATTAACTTTCTGGGTCCTGGATTTGCCCTGCTTCTCAGCCGTCTGATGTTTGATGGTGCAGCAATGACACTACCCCTGCCTCTTGATGAGAAAATCAGCCGTCCTCTGAATGGAGTATTCGAACAGAATTCCTTCTTTGACATGATTTTCAACCGCTATTCAACTGTATACCTGGCTTTTTTCTTAGTACTGCTTGTATGGTTTGTGCTTTATAAGACAAAACTGGGTCTGAGAATCCGTTCTGTAGGAGAACATCCTGAAGCAGCAGCAACACTGGGTATAAGTGTTTATAAAATCAGATATATGTCAGTAATTGCATCGGGTGTTTTGGCCGGATTCGGCGGTGCCGCCGTAAGTATTGCCATTGTTTCACAGTTCAGGGTGACCCTCATATCGGGTCAGGGATTTATTGCTCTGGCAGCCATGATCTTCGGAAAGTGGAAACCTCAGGGTGCTATGTGGGCCTGTCTCCTTTTCGGTCTGGCTCAAGCCATTGTTGTATTCATGCCCAGAACAGGTATTGAAGTGTCATCACAGCTGTTGAGCATGCTGCCCTATGTAATGACACTTGTTCTTCTTGTTATATTTGTTGGAAAATCTGTTGCACCTTCTGCCGATGGAAAGATCTACGAAAAGAACTGAAACTGATCCGGTGAATGGAAATAGTATATAAATGAAAAAGCTGTCCTGTGATTATCACGGACAGCTTTTTTTATTGGTGATTAAAAAAGGGTAATATCAGGCCAGACGCTCGGGTCCGTTATATACTTCTTCCACATTCATGTAAAATCCGGCCTTGGGAGTAAGCTGAGGACGTTCCTCATGAACCCAGTCAACGGCAGCCTGATATTTGGCTCCCTCGCTGTGACATTCCATTGCACCCTTTATCTGATAGGCAATTTTTGTATCAGGATCCAATACAACAAGACTGGCCTGTGGATTAGCATCCAGATTTGCTCTTGTCTTCTCGAATTTATTATCAGCAATAAGTATTGTATTCTCATCAATGACCTTTAGACATGCGATATACACAAGATTGCTTTTTCCATCTGCTGAGGCTGTTGCGATGCAGTAAGGCATTGTTTTTTCTATTGCTGTAATTACTTCCGGTGATAATTTTGCCATATTTCTCTCCTGATAAATCTTAATAATTTAAATCTATCAGGAGCTTGAGTTATTTGCAATAGCCGTGCATATGCACATTTGTTTTTTTAACCTTTTATCTGCACTTTCTCTCAGTAGAATAAAAGGCAAGAATATTTTCCAGGGGTACATCAGCCTGAATATAATGGGCTGAAGTACAGATATAGCCGCCATCGGGACCCAGTGTTCTGCATAGAGAATCAACTTCGTTCTGAACATCATCCACAGAACCAAAAGGAAGTGTTCTTTGAAGATCGCCTCCACCGTGAAATGCCAGAGCAGCGCCCCAGCGGTTTTTTATAGTCTTCATGTTCATATCTTTCGCGGCTGGCTGAAGCGGATTAAGAACATCAATATGCATGTCATCCTTAAACGCATCTACAAGAGGGAGAACAGACCCGCAGGAGTGATATATAAGCTTAACATCGTATTCTTTTATTACTTTATTCAATTTCTGATGAAAAGGGAGAATAAAACGTCTCCACATATCAGGAGACATAAGAAGTCCATCCTGCACGGCCACATCATCATAAGTATATACCATGTCGATTGAATCACCGGCTTCGGCCATAGCAGCCCTGAAATTGGAAATAAAAATCTCTGTATAACAGTTCATGATAGCTTCTGGAATTTCCGGTTTTTCATAAAGAGCCACCAGAAAACTATCAAGACCGTAAAGAGCCCAGGCAGATTCGAAAATTCCACCTATGTCGTATCTGATATGTCTTTTCTCTTTTCTGTTTGCCTGTTCTACGGCTTTATGAAGGCTTTTCCAGTCCCAGAAGGATGAATCGGGCCATTTGTCCCATGTTTCCACCGCTGAAACTGTTTGGGCATCTGCCAAAGGAAATGCCGCATACTCTTCATACACTGAATATTCATTTTGAACAATTTTCCGTACACTGCCCCAGGCATTATAGAACGATCCATCTCCATTCTTTTCGAGTTCCGGACCGATATAGTCTGGGGAAATTATTCTACAGTCGATACCAAGGAGATCCAGGAGATCATCCTTTCTATGGACAGAAAAATAATTCATCAACTTAACCCAGTTCTCGGGAACAACCCAGAAATCAAAAGGAACCCTGTCGGGCTCCTTATGATTCAGTGCGTCACTTACCCTTTCATGGGAATTCATATCTGAAGAGGACTCTAACCAGGTTTTACGAAACCACTCTTTAATCTGAGCAGAATCAGCCCCGGTGGAAAGCATCTCTTTCATATTCATAGAAAAGATTCACCGTGCTCCATAGACCCAACCTGAAAATAATCACATAGGGAAGCGGTTATATCTGAAAAACTCTCTCTGATCCCCACTGAGCCTCCCTCAGCACCTTTCTGATACCAGAGTAGTGGAATATGTTCACGTGTATGATCGGTTCCTTTAAAGGAAGGATCACAACCATGGTCACCTGTAATAATCATTACATCACCATCTGCCATCATATCCAGAAACCGGGGCAGTTTGGTATCAATTTCCGATACAGCAAACCCGTAACCTTTCACATCACGACGATGTCCAAAAATCATATCCGTATCAACAAGGTTTACAAAAAGAAACTCTTTAGCTTCAGAAGGTTTTGAAAGAATCTCTTCGGTTCTGTCAATACAGGCAGGATTCCCTGAATCATGATGACTTTCTGTTATGCCGGATTCGTTGAATATGGAACCTATTTTGCCGACAGCCACTGTCTTAACACCATTTTTCTGCAGATGATCCAGAAGTGAATCATCAGGCAGAGCGATGGAATAGTCATGGCG
Organism: Oceanispirochaeta sp. M1; assembly: GCF_003346715.1. Classification (NCBI taxonomy): domain Bacteria; kingdom Pseudomonadati; phylum Spirochaetota; class Spirochaetia; order Spirochaetales; family Spirochaetaceae; genus Oceanispirochaeta; species Oceanispirochaeta sp. M1. The sequence continues at coordinate 103,428 of NZ_QQPQ01000012.1, read as the reverse complement.
CTCTTTAGTACGGAAAAAGGCATCAGATGGACCATCAAAGGGTCTTGCGATAACACGTCCCACAGCCAGAGGATCACAAAGTTCCCTGGCAATCTCACACATCTTATATAGCTCTTCGATTGAGTATTTAGACATATGGCAGGCTATCTGAAAAACTGAGTCTGCCGAGGTATAACAGATGGGATACCCTGTTTTCAGATGCTCAGCACCCAGTTCTTCAATTATTGCAGTACCGCTTGCAGCCTTGTTGCCGAGAATCCCGCCGCATCCGGTCTTTTCAATGAAAGCCTGAACCAGATCTTCGGGAAAGGAAGGATACTCTTTAGGAAATTGAGTAAATGCCTGTTCCAGTACAAGTCCCGCCATCTCCCAATGACCTGTTGTTGTATCCTTGCCGGGAGATTTTTCTTTCATAACTCCGAATTTTGCCGATGGAGCTGCAATTGCTTCACATCCGGGGAGTGGATTTCCTAAAAGTTCAGAAGCATTCCCAAGACCCAGGTTCTTCAATGCAGGCCATAGACTTTCCTGCTCCATAGCCTGAGCGATGTGAAGTGCTGTATTTGAACCCTTATCACCGTAATCACCGGCATCCGGGAGTTCACCTATTCCAAAACTGTCAATAACCAGTATTGTTGCCCGCATCGGCATCCCCCTCGACAATAGCAATACCGGCACTGGCGCCCAGACGGTCTGCTCCGGCTTCAATCATGGCCAGGGCTGTTTCACGGTCACGTATTCCACCGGCAGCCTTTACCTGAAGTTTGGGAACAGTCTTTTTCATAAGAGCCACATCTTCAAGAGTAGCTCCTCCGGGACCAAAACCTGTGGATGTTTTTACAAAGTCAGCACCAGCTTCTTCACAGAGAAGACAGGCCTGACGAATCTCTTCTTTACTGAGATAGCAGTTTTCAAGAATAACTTTTACAACTGCAGAACCCGAGGCATCTACAACTGCCTTGATATCTTTTCCTACATATTCTGTATTTCCGGCCTTCATCTGACCAACGTTGATAACCATATCAACCTCACCAGCACCCTCTTTCACTGCCTGCGCTGTCTCGGCAGCCTTTATTTCACTGGGGCTGGCTCCTAATGGAAATCCTACAACCACACAGGGAAGGACAGTACTGCCTTTCAGTTTTTCTGCCACCAGAGAGGTATAGCATGCATTTACACATACTGACGCAAAATCATATTTTAAAGCTTCCTCACATACTTTTTCGATTTCAGACGGCATTGCGCCGGCCTTCAGCAATGTATGATCAATGTATTTCGATAATTTTTTTTCCATTATTTATCCTTTGTTTGAATATAAAGTTAATTTTAGTTTAAAACCCCGGGAAGATTCCATTTTATTCCATTTTATTCCATGTTATTTTCATCATAAAAACTGGCTAATCCACCTAGAGAAGTTTCTCTGTAAGTACTCATAAGATCCCGTCCTGTCTGAGTCATGGTAGCAATGGCATCATCCAGACCGACTTTATGGGATCCGTCGCTGAGGATGGCATATTCAGCACTGGCAATAGCCCGGCTGGCACCCATAACATTCCTCTCGATACAAGGGATCTGCACCAGTCCCATGACAGGGTCACATGTGAGTCCCAGATGATGTTCCAGTCCCATCTCCGCAGCATACTCCACCTGTCTTGGAGTTCCGCCCATAAGCTGTGCGGCAGCACCGGCAGCCATAGCACATGCTACACCCACTTCTCCCTGACATCCCACTTCCGCGCCCGAAATAGAACCGTTTGTTCTGACAATATTACCGATCAGACCGGCTGATGCCAAAGCCCTCAGGAGATCAGTCTCACTCAAATCAAAAGACTCTTTCATTGACCTTAAAACAGCAGGAAGCACACCGCTGGCTCCGCATGTGGGTGCTGTAACCACAACACCGCCGCCTGCATTTGTTTCTGACACAGCAAGAGCATAGGAAAAAAGTCTGGCTGAGGTTGAAAGAGGTTCTGCCAGCATGGCGGCTCTTTTTCTATATGTGCTTGATTTTCGGCTGAGAAAGAGACCGCCGGGGAGTACACCCTCATCTGAGAGTCCCTCATCAATGGAGTGCTGCATATCAGATAGAACAGAGCGGAGAAAATCACGGATGCCCTCCCCCTCGTTCATATATACATACTCCCAGAGACAGAGCCCTTTCTTACTGCAGTGTTTCAGGATTTTTTTCATACTGGAGTGGGGATAAACACTTTCACTGCTGTCTTGATCTCCTGCACCGGATGTCCTGATGATTCCTCCACCGATGCTGTAGCCTTCCCAGTTCCCGATGTTTATTCCGTCTTTCAGGGCTTCCATCTTCATCCCATTGGGATGTTCGGGCATCTCATCCTCGGGAAACCACAGAATCTCCACTGTGCGGGGGGCAAAGGTCTCATTTATTATATGATCTGTCAGATGCCCTTTTCCTGTTAAAGCCAGGCTGCCGTAAAGGCAGACCTTAAACAGGTCAGCCTCGGGGAAATTAATAAAAAATGATGCTGCTGCCTTCTGGGGTCCCATGGTGTGACTGCTGGAAGGTCCGTTACCGGTTTTATATAAAGTTCTTAAAGAGTCCATACTACCACCTGATTGTGCGACCGTTGTCAGCCAGACGGCTGATTAAATACTCCCTGTCAAGTTTCAATTCATCAGCAAGCTGAGTAAAAAGATCCGTTGATACAAGGTTCTGTTCTACATACAAGTATAGAAGAGCTTTTTCAGCAATACAGGGAACTTTTAAAGAATTCATTATAACCTGCGAATGACTGAGACCATCCTCCTGCTCATCAAGAACACTGGCATATAGCAAAGATTCTTTTATATTTTCACTGAGAAGGATCAACTCCTTTTTCAATGGTTCCGAATTTCCACCAGCTGCGGTTTCTCCCAGAGGTTTAAGGGTAAAATATGTATATACCTTCCCCGGAAGAAAGTGATGATTATCACAGCGTGTACAGTAGTTAGGTTCTCTGGGATCTTCCTTCTTCAGGTCTCCCCCGATTATGATAAGAGGATCAAAATAGAGTGCGGGACACTCTTTTCCTCCCACTGAGTAATAACGGTAGGTATAAAAGCTGTCCAGAATACAGTCTGAATGCTCACAGTAGGCAGTCAGAGGATACACATCCGTTGCGGTCTCAATAAGAAGACGAGCTGTAGAATTAAAAATATCCCGTCTGAAATTCAGAATAAGTGTGGGGTAAACAAAAACAAGATCTTTCTTTTCTGATGCATTTTTAATGACATAGGCCATTCTTTCATCAAAAAAGGAGGCCTCATCAATAATCCAGGTACCCATTTCAGGAAAATCATCAATCAGTTTTTCAAGATCAAAGGAGTTTCTTATTTTGGCTATATTATTTCCAAGGCGTTCATAGCCGCCACGATAGGCCAGAGCATCATCCGGATAATCCTCAAAACGTTTTTCATCCAGGGCGGAACGTACGAAAAAGACATTACGTCTGTCTGCATCTCCTGCTCTGGTCAAGTCGCCAACCCTGTCCGATTTTTCGAGGGTAACCCTGGCATCACGCCAGATTTTTGCAGAATACTCGGTTTTACCAGAGCCCATGGGACCAATTACAAGGATTCTTCTACACGGCTTTGTAAAATCAAAATGGCCGTATGACTGATGTACTCGTATTTCCGGGAATCCCAGGCTCTTTAAAAAATCTCCAGATTCACGTTCCATTTTCTGACCCATAAAAGCTTTCCTTCCAGTAGATATAAGAAATAAACAAGCAACAAAAAATATACTGTTATTTACATAAGAACAGCATTCACTGCCCGTGGGGAGATGAATAATAACATTGCCAAACCCTTCAAAGCAATCATTTCAGAAAGATTCTAAAAGAAATTTTCAAAAAGAAAGCATGTTATCTTAAATTCAATTTAACATTAACCGATTATACAATAAGGACAATTATGTATAAGAAGGAAAACAATGAATAAGAGAATAGAACTATTCGGATTATCCCTGACACTGATCCTGCTTCTTACAGCATGTGCATCAACAACCGAACCGGCAGTAGAACCGGAAGCAGCTCTTGTAGAAGAAAGTACGAATGACAGCTTACATTCTCTGGTTCAGAGTAAAGATACAGCAGGACTGGAAGAGTTATTTAAGATAAATGTTGATGTCAATGAACGAAACAGCGATGGCCAGACCGCACTGCATCTGGCAGCACAGGCCGGGAACCGCGACATCGTTATGCTGCTCCTGCTTCAGAAAGCAGACCCGAATGCCCTTGATAATACAGGGAAAACACCCCTCCACCTTGCGGTTAAGGCAGGTCATTCTGATACGGCATCCGTACTGGTTGATGGTAAAGCAGACATATTCATAAAAGATCAGAGCTCCATGACTCCCGTAGAACTGGGATTCAGCTCAATGCCCATGCTCAAAGCCCTGATCCGCAAACAGAATGTTAATAGCGGGTTTGTAGCAGAAGGGACAGTTCTTCATAAAGCTGCAGCCTCAGGCAATGTTGCGGCAAGTGAATATATTCTGGGCCTCGGTGGAAACCCTAATATTAAAAATCAGGAAGGCAAACTGCCTCTGGACATCGCCCATGAAGACAGAATAAGTAAAGACAGAGCAGAAATAGCTTCTCTGCTGATCAAATCAGGTTCTTTCAGGGCTCAGGAAGATATATACAAGTATTTTCATACCCTCTATAACCAGAGCGATATAAATTACCGTTTTGACTTTGGACAGACAGCCCTTCACATAGCTGCCGAACAGGGACATGAGGGAATAGTACGTCTTCTTATGGATAAAGGTGCAGACCTCAACAGCCGGGACAAACCGGGAAACACTGCACTCCACAGCGCAGTGAGAGGCGGATACAGGAGTATTGTCACTCTGCTCCTTAATGCAGGGGCCGATGTGAATGCCACTGATTACAACAGCAATGTACCCCTCCATATGGCCATGACCCTGGATCGTGATATTGAAATACTGCAGCTCCTTCTTTCTGCGGGTGCTGATGTGAATGCAAAAAACAGTTTTGGTAATACGGCTCTCCATCTGAGTGTGACACTCAACAGAGAAAGAACTGCCGCAGAATACCTTCTGGACTACGGTGCTGTTCTGGAAAGCCGGAATAAACACGGAAATACAGCCCTCATGGAAGCCGTAGACAGAGGAAACTCTGAAATTGCGATCCTCCTCCTTCAGAAGGGTGCAGATATATTTGCCAGAAACAATAAGAGTGAAACTCCCATCAGCATGAGCCTGATGCGCGGTGTAACTACTCTTAGCTGGTTTATAGACAGCAGCAATATCAATGCACAGGACAATGAAGGCAATACCTCTCTTCATATGGCTGTTCTGATGGAAGTGAATGCAGATGTCTACCGTTACCTGCTGGAAAATGGGGCAGGAATAGACAACAGAAACTTCGCAGGAGACACTCCTCTTCACATTGCAGTCAGACAGGAGATTCTGGAACTGACAACACAGTTTCTGAAACTTGGTGGAAATCTCTATATTGAAAATAACAGCGGAGAGACTCCCCTATCACTGGCCTTTGACAAGGGACCTGATTATGTTTCAAATTTTCTGATCGACACGGTTCTTGAAAAGACTGACAACATGAACTACACCCCCCTGTTTCATGCCGTACTTTGGGAAAAATCCGATATTGTGAGGGTAATAATCGACAGAGGTGCAGATATAAACAGAAAGAGTCTGATCGGCTCCACTCCCCTGCATGAAGCAGTTAAAACCGGTTCTGTACAGATATCAGGCATACTCCTGAGAGCAGGGGCAGATGTAAACAGTACTGACTATCAGGGCAATACACCTCTACATGAGATAGTCTACTGGAATTCCCTGAATCTGGCAGAACTGCTGATCTCTTCGGGTGCAGATATCAACAAAAAAAACCTTGTGGGTCGCAGTCCATTCTACGAAGCTGTGGTTAACGGTGATTTTGAAATGTGCAGCTACCTGATAAAACAGGGTGCAGATCTTGAAGTGAGAGATAACAGCGGTAAGACTCCCCTCTTTGAAACCATAATAGGTAATAATACAGCACTTATGGAGCTTCTGGTCAGTCAGGGCAGCTCCATACAGAAAAGAGATAATAGCGGAAATACCCCTCTCCACGCAGCTGTTATTGTTGATAACCATAAGGCTGTTGAATACCTGTTCAATCTCAATGCGGATATTTTTGCCACAAACATAAACAACGCCTCCCCTCTGACTCTTGTTATTAATAAGGGAAGTGAATATGTAAATACCTTTATGAGCTATGAAAATATAAATGCAAGGGATAACAACGGAAATACACCCCTCCATATTGCAGCAGCCATGAAAGCCTCAGTCAGCACTCTTCAGACGATGATAGATAAGGGTGCCGACAAGGAAGCACGTAACAATCTGGGACAGCGGCCCTATGACAAGGCCGTTAACAGCAAGTATGAAGCTGGTCTTGATATTCTGAAATGATTTAATATAAGTACTCAATCGAGTTAAAAATAAAAAAGCTGATCCGAAAGGATCAGCTTTTTTGTTTATATTAGAAAAACTTAATGTAAATTAATCCCGTTCTACTGTTTCCTTGATAAATGCCGCAAGCACCTGCAGAGCATTCATATTCATTCCGCCTTCGGGAATAATTATATCCGCATAGCTTTTGGTGGGTTCAATAAACTCAAAATGTCCCGGACGTACAACATCCATATACTGCTTGATAACAGAGTCCTGAGTTCTGCCTCTCTCGTTTACATCCCGCTGTAAACGTCTGATAAAACGGATATCATCGGGAGTGTCTACATAGATTTTAAGATCCATAAGATCACGGATCATTTTTTCATAAAAAACCATGATCCCTTCAAATATGATGACCTTCTTGGGCTTAACCTCAATGGTCTCTTCCATCCGTCTGTGATGAACAAAATCATATTGAGGCATCTGAATTGCCTTTCCATCTTTAAGATCCGCAAGATGCTGCATGATCAGGTCCTTGTCAAAGGCATTGGGATGGTCAAAGTTGAATTCTGTAATATTACTGTTAGTGATGTATTCAGCCGAACGATAATAGTTATCCTGAGGGATAAAAACAAAATCCTCTATTGATTCTGATATCTTTCTGACAATTGTTGTCTTACCGGATCCAGAACCGCCTGAAATACCGATTATTTTTGGTGCATCCATTTCTATCCCTCCCAGATTAAGACTCTTACTCTTGTTCTACCTTGGCTTCTTCAATCTGCATTTCCAGATCAGCAAGTTTAACCTGCATGGACTGAATACTCTTCTCAATCCTTGTTTTCTGAGATTCAAGGCGTTTTACAGTCATTACCGGCTCGGGTTTATCCTGACGGATTGCCTGTTTTACCATATCCTGGCTCTGTCCTTCTTTGAAGGCACTCTCCATCTCTTTACGTTTCTGAGGCTCTTTTACTCCGGAAATAATCTTCATATTCTCATAGCCGATCTCAGGATCTACATCCATGGCATAGACTTTCATGATTGATTTGGCAGAATTCCGATTCATTCCCAGGGCACGATCTACGTAGTCTTCAAAAATAGCATGGTTCTGCTGACAGAGATCCAGAGCCTGAATAAGAAGCTTACCGAAATCTTTCATTACCTTTCCATTTACAGAAAGATATTTAGCCTTAATCTCAGAAGTCAGTTCTTTAAAACGGTTATCCTCTTCAAATACATTGATGTAGATTCCCATCTCTTCAGCCTTGCTTAAAAGTCTGTGAAAAATATCCCAGAAAAGAACTGTGTGAGATCTCATGGTCACCTGACCTTCATGCTGGGTGAACTGAACATGATGAGCAAACTCATGAATTGCCGTATATACAAGAGCATTATCATCTTCAAAGTTTTTATTATGGATTATGATTTCCTGTTTCTCGGGATGGTAGAGACCATCCACTTTCTTGCTGGTTTTACCGGAAAATACAAGCTCAAAATCAGCGACGGTGCCGTCGATCTGAAGTAATTTTTCCTTAACCTGTTCCTGATTCATTAATTATTTCCTGTCTGTATGGGGTTGTGAATCATACTCTAATGCCTGGCAGAAGATTTGTCTATATCTCTAGGACTATTCACTCTCTCTGTGATAGAATCCATCATTAATTATGAATCTAATTTCAATTGACAATATAACTATTAACAGAGGCGGCAATAATCTTGTAGTCGGTAGCTCTTTCGGTATCGACTCGGATGACAAGATCGCCCTGATAGGCAGCAACGGCTGCGGTAAATCCTCACTGATTTCTGTGCTTACAGGTGAATCTGCACCCGATGAGGGCCAGGTCTCCCGTAATAAGACCATTTATATAAGCAGAGTAGATCAGCAACCCCTCTTTTCTGATGATGAAAAAGTCCTGGACTTTATCTTCAGAGATCCCAGTACACAGATGAAACTGGTTAAAGACTATGAAATCTGCAGTAAAAAGATGGAAGAGAATGCTCAGGATGAAACAGTTCTGAATGATTTTCACACGCTGACAGAGCAAATGGAAAAATGGAACTGCTGGGAACTTGAAAGCCGCATTAAATCTCTTCTATCCGAACTCAATATCATCGATTTCAATGCAGCCATGAGTTCACTCTCAGGAGGTATGGTTAAAAAAGCAGCCCTGGTACGGGCACTCTGCCAGGATTACAACCTGCTTATACTCGATGAGCCTACGAACCACCTTGATATTCCTACAATTGAATGGCTCCAGGAATATCTTAAAAAATCGGATAAAGCCTTTATCCTTGTAACCCATGACCGCTACTTTATGGAAAATATCTGTAACAGGATCCTTGAAATAGATGATCAGAGTGTTTTTCAGTACAAAGGTAACTATTCACGTTATCTCGATCAGAAAGCACTACGTCAGAATATAGAGAACAGTAAGCAGGCAAGAATAGAATCCATCCTCAGAAATGAACTCAAATGGATCAGCCGAGGCCCGAGAGCACGCGCAGGTAAAGACAAGAAACGTACGGCGAATTTCTACAACCTCATGGATGAGAAGAACCGGGAGGAAGCTTCGAGTGCGGAGTTCAGTTCAAGCTTCAGACGCCTTGGTAAAAAAATACTTCATCTCAAGAATATTGAGTTTTCCTACGGTGACAAAAATGTTATTAAACCATTCAGCTATCAGTTTCGCAGGGGTGAAAGGATCGGTCTTATCGGACCAAACGGTTCTGGAAAAACGACCCTGCTCAATCTGATCAGCGGAGCTCTCAATCCCGACACCGGCAGCATCGATATGGGAATCAATACCCATATCGGTTATTTTGATCAGACCGGCTCTGTTTTAAAAAGTGATATGAAGGTTATGGACTACCTCAATGAACATGCCGAGAAGATCACTTTAGCCGACGGCAGCACACTGACACCGACTCAACTGCTGGACCGTTTCCTTTTTCCAAAATCACTGTACTATACGGCCCTGGGTGACGTATCCGGTGGAGAACGAAGACGTCTGTATCTGATCAGGATACTCCTGAGCAATCCGAACTTTCTTCTCTTTGATGAGCCCACAAACGATCTTGATCTGCAGACCCTGAGCATGTTGGAAGACTATCTCATGGATTTCCCCGGCTGTCTGATGCTGGTATCCCATGACAGATATTTCCTGGACAGGGTAACTGACTTTCAGTTTGTATTTGATCATGTCGGCAATATACACGGTTATGCCGGAAACTATAGTGAATATAAATCTCTTCTCACTGAAAAGAATATAGCCGAAGAGGCAGCTGCGCCGGCAGCTAAAAAAGAGACAAGCCAGGTTGTAAAGAGAGAGAGAAAGCTCAGCTATAAGGAAAAACAGGAATATGAGGGAATTGAGGAAGACATCCTGGATATAGAAGGAAAAATTGAGGAAAAGGAAGCAGCCTTCTCCGCCCCTGACTTCAGCCCGGAATCTGCTGCTTCTCTGACTGTTGAGTATGAAGCATTAAAGAAGAAACTTGAGTTGAAATATGTACGCTGGGAAGAACTCTCGGCACTTGCAGGTGAATAAACCGGCCGGCCGAGGCTCTCGGCTGCCGGTTTCAACTACAGAAAATCAACTGAATCGAGCTCTCATATCCTGCCAGCTCAGAATAAGAAAATCTCGAATCCTTTTGTACCATGCACCTTTTTCAAGCCCCTGGGGTAGAATCACATCTGCTGATGTCAGCAGTACTGAACCCAGATAATAGTCCACTGACCCGATAACTGCATTCACAGCCAGAGGTGCATGAATCTCATCCTGCAGTGTCACATTTGATGTGACCTGAAGCAGCTCATCATCCCCCAGAACAATCTCATCAACTTCAGAAAGAACCGGCTGCACAAACTGACTGTTTCCATACCAGACCCTGATCTCATCAAAATCAATCCCGGGCAAAGAACGGTAATGATAATTATAAAATCCGTAATTAATAAGCTTTTCAGACTCTTCGGCCCTCAGTCTTATCCCCTGATAATAGCTATCCGTAAAAACACCCATAATAATTGAGATAATCCTCTGACCGTCCCGGAGAGCCGTTCCTGTAAAGTTAAAGCCCGACTCATCAATATATCCGGTCTTCAGACCGTCTACACCCCCAACACGGCCTAAAAGTAAATTGGTATTTTTCTTTTTTCTGGGAACCTGTATTCTGAATTCTCTGCCTTCAGGCATATTTTCAGGGAGTGGATAGACCATAAAGAGCTGAGAATGAAGTTCATTCAGAGCCTCGGGATACAGACTGATATATTCTCTGGCCAGTAGAGCATAATCCTCTGCTGTTACAAGATTGTATTCACTCCATCCGTCTGGATCCACAAATACAGTTGATTTCATGCCTATGGATCTGGCTCGGGCATTCATCTTATCCACAAAGGCCCGCTTTCCCGGTCCCAGTATATGGGCAATGGCATAGGCCGCATCATTTCCGGATGATATGGCAAGACCCTTCATTATACCCAGAACAGAGACTTCCTGCCCCTCCTCCAGCAGCATAAGGGAGGAGAAAGGTGGTCTTGAAAAAGAGGAACCAGCCTCATCAATGGTTATTATGTCTTCCCTCTTGAGTTCTCCGGCAGCAAGGGCATCGTAGCAGAGAAGAAGAGTCATTACCTTTGTCATGGAGGCAGGTGAAATTCGAACTTGGCTGTTTTTCTCATAAAGAATACGACCGGAGTCAAAATCCATCAGCAGGGCTGATGAAGCTGTCAGTTCCGGCGCAACCTCAGTCTGCGCAGTTAATCCTGCAGTTAAAAAACTGATTATTAAAATAAGGAGAATGGTTTTTTGTTTAGTCATAGGTCCCCGTCAGGATTCTCTGTAATGTGCGGTAAAGCTGCGAATCATAGCGTCGTGATCCTTCACTGCCACTGTTTCTCGTATGCTGTGCATACTCCATAAAGGATTCCCCACATCTACAGCGGGAATCCCCAGACGTGATGCCGCAAGAGGGCCAAGTGTCTTCCCTGTGGGTCTGTCAGAGCGGTTTATATAGGTCTGACTCATAATACCCGCCTTCTCACAGAGAAGTCTGTAACGGGCTGCTGTATCACCGGTTGAAGCATAATTCCATCCGGCATTCTTCTTCACCGCAGGTCCCTTATTCATCTCTGGTGTAAAATCTTCGTCATAGAGATCTGAAAAATTGGGATGAATGGCATGAGCCGCATCGGCCGAGATAATAAAAGAAGAGGCACAACTCTGCATAAAGCTCTCCCTGCTTCCTCCCGCAGAAAGAATAATCCTTTCAAGAGTCTGTTCAAGGAAGGATGAATCTGCTCCGTGAGGTGTCAAACTGCCTGTCTCCTCATTATCAAAAAGGGCTGCTACCGTAAGTGAATCCTGTTCGCGTACTTGAGTTATAGCTTCAAGGGCAGCATGGCACATGGCCAGATTATCAATTCTTCCGGAACTCAGAAACTCATCACTCCAGCCGCTCAGTGAAGCCTTCTGTGTATCGTAAAGAATCAGATCGGCATCGATAATATCGTCGGTTTTGATCTTCAGATCCTTTGCAATTAAAGCATAAAGATTTTTAATTTCATCTACATTTTCAACTTCAGGAGCCTTATCTTCCTCAGCAGCAGGACAGCTCTGAATAATACAGCTCAGATGATTTTGAGGATTGTACTCGAATCCCTTGTTCACTTCCCTGTTCAGATGGATAGGAGGATTGGGAATAAGAACCTTTCGGAGGGGATTCATGTATAGACGGGTATCAAACCCGCCTGTACTGTTCTTAACAAGAATCCTTCCGGCCACAGCCAGATCACGGTCCAGCCAGGTAGCCAGGATAGGACCTCCGAGAACCTCGACCCCCACTGTGAGCATGCCATTTTTATTATTGATCACCCCCTCCTTCAGACGGAAGGAAGGACTGTCGGTATGGGCTGTTACAATACGAAAAGGATTTCTCACCTTGGCCACAACTGCGGTCCTGAAGGCGATAAGAGAACTGTCATTTCGAATGAGGTAGTAGCCGCTATCTGCCTCTAGATCCCATGACCTAGTCTCATCAAGGCGGTTAAACCCTGCCTTAAGGAGTCTCTTCTCCGCTTCAGCAACTGCATGAAAAGCCGTAGGTGATGCATCAAGATAATCTATTAATGACTTTACTACCTGACTCACAATCAGTCCCTTCTTCCCAGTATTCTCAGTATGAAAAGAAACATATTGATAAAATCCAGATAAAGAGTCAGAGCACCCAGAATGGAGAGTTTCATAAATCCCTCTTCATTGACTGTATGGCTCATGCTGCGGCTCATACGTTTAATTTTCTGAGTATCATAGGCAGTGAGACCTGTAAAAAGGGCAACTCCCGCATAGGAAATCAGATAATCCAGACCACTGCTGCGTAGAAACATATTAACCAGGGATGCGACAATCAGCCCGATCAATCCCATCATCAGATAGTGTCCCAGGCCGCTCAGATCTTTTTTAGTCGTCACTGCCCAGAGGCTCATGACTCCAAAAAGAGCTGCTGTTGAAAAAAAGGCATTTGTAATAGTACCCAGCTTATATACATAAAAAATGGTGGAGAGGTTAATTCCGTTTAAGGCTGCATAGGCTCCGAAAGTGACAACCGCAGCACCCACAGACATCTGCCCGATATTCCTGGAAAGTCTGAATACAAGAACCAGCTCGGCAATTATTACACCGAACATCAGTATGGGATTCTGGATATAAGAGATAAAAAAGCGGCTGCCCGCAAAGCCCCAGGCCACGACGGCCGTCATAAACAGACCTGCTGTCATCCAGAGATAAACGTTTTTTAATATAGTTCGGTCCTGAACAGCCTGCTGACTGCCTGCACCTGTAAATGTCTGATTCATAGTTAAACTCCTGTAAGTATCAGAATATGATTAAATATACTTATATTCCGTAAAAATGCAAAACATATAAAGGTTACATGAAGCTAATATGAATTTCGAAGTTTCTCTTGTATCTATTGACAGAAACAAGTAAAAAAAAGAATAATAACATCAGGTGTTTCTATTAGTAAGAACACCAGGAGAAAAAAATGAAAAAAACTACTGTCCTTCTTTTAAGCCTTCTGATTCTTGCATCTTCTCTGTTTGCAACCGGTCAAAGCGAAGCTGCTCCTTCAGCCGATGATACAGCTGCAGTCAGACCCATAAGAATAGGTATTACCAAAATTGTTTCCCATCCTGCACTGGATGCCCTGGAACAGGGAGCCATGGAAGTGATTCTTGAAACTTTTCCTGATGCCAGGTTTGATAATCAGAATGCTAACGGTGATATGAATACAGCATCATCCATAGCTCAGAAATTTAAAGCTGATAAAGTGGATCTGGCAATCGGAATTGCAACTCCCACAGCTCAGGCTTTAGCAAACACAATGAAAACAATCCCTGTACTTTACTCCGCAGTAACCGATCCCGTTGATGCCGGTCTTGTAGACAGTTTTGAGCAGGGCGGCAGCAATATTACAGGTATCTCAGATATGACCCCTGTAAAAGATCAGATCAAACTTCTGATGACCCTGACAGAAATTAAGACTCTTGGACACATCTATACCAGCAGTGAAGCCAATGCGGTAACTCTTGCCAATAAGGCAAGAGAAGCATGTGAAGAACTTGGTATCGAATTTATTGAGACTACAGTAACTAACTCTTCGGAAGTTAAACAGGCAACTCAGACCATTATAGACAAAGTTGATGCTATCTATATTAGTACAGATAATACAGTGGTATCTGCACTCTCCGGTGTTTCGGATGTTGCAACCCGTAAAGGAATTCCCATCATGTCTGCCGATCCCAGTTCTGCGGAAGAGAATGAAATACTTATATCCTGGGGATTTGATTATTACAAAATGGGAAAAGCATGTGGCCGTCTTGCAGTTGAAGTACTGCAGGGAAAGAAAACTTCTGAAATACCCACAGTATTTATGACCAGTGTAGATGATATTGATCTGCTGATTAATCTGGATCTTGCCGCCAAGCTTGGAATCACCATTCCTGACGATCTGAAAGCCAAGGCTGCGACACTGATCAAAGATGGAAATATCATCAAACAGTAAATTGAAATTTAATGATCAAAGTATCATTATGAAAGGGGCTGGCCGCTAATACTCGGTCAGTCCCTTATTTTGTATTAAAGATTCTCTTATATAGAGAGAAATCTGATAAAAGAGGTAAAAATGATTGAAGGGATTTTAGTAGAAGGTCTCATATTCGGTATATTGGCACTGGCTGTCTTTATTACTTTCAGGATTCTGGATTTTCCGGATCTTACAGTAGATGGAAGTTTCCCCCTTGGTGCAGTAACAGCAGGCAGCTGCCTGCTTGCCGGAATGCATCCCATACCTGCACTGCTGATAGCCTTTCTGGCAGGAGCAATGGCGGGAACAGTCACAGCTGTTATTCATAATAAACTGAAGGTTCCCAATCTGCTGGCCGGAATACTCACCATGACCATGCTCTACTCTATCAATATCAGAATTCTTGGAAATAGAGCTAACCTTCCCCTTCTAAAAGTAAGAACCATCGTGGATGTGATTACAGACCTTACAGGTTCTTATCTCTCCTATACAGGATCTCTTCTGCTGTTATTTCTTCTTGTTTTTATCATTATCAAGGTTCTGCTGGACCAGTTTTTTCTTACCGATATGGGTCTCTCTCTTGGAGCCATGGGTAATAACGAGCAGATGATCATAACCCTGGGTGTAAATCCTGAGACCATGAAAATAATAGGTCTGAGCCTCTCCAATGGTCTTGTCGCCCTCTCGGGTGCATTTTTTGCCCAGTATCAGGGTTTTGCTGATGTAAATATGGGACAGGGTGTTGTTGTCTCAGGTCTGGCAATGGTTATGCTGGGTGAATTTCTGATTCGCTCCAACAATATTCAAATCCTCACATTCCGTGCTCTCCTGGGTGCCATTCTCTATAAAGCCATCATGTTTTACGGACGTTATTACGGCTACTACATCCATCTGACTCCCAATGATTTAAAGCTCCTCACCGGACTGCTGATCATACTCTCCCTCATCATTTCCAAGAGTAAGAACCCCAACATACTAAAGACACTTCGAGGTAAAAAATGATTAATATTGAAAATCTGAACATGATATTCGGTGAAGGAACCCCCAACAGAAACCACGTCCTCAGGGATCTTAACCTCAGTGTAAACAAGGGAGACTTTATCACCATAGTTGGTTCAAACGGTGCCGGCAAGACAACCCTTTACAATGCCCTCTCCGGTCATGACCCGGCCAGTTCAGGAACCGTCCTTTTCAATAACAAAGATGTTACAAATATGGCCGAATATAAAAGAGCAGCCTTTATCGGAAGAATCTTTCAAGACCCTCTACTCGGAACTGCCGGGAATATGTCTATCGAAGACAATATGATCATTGCTTCCTATAAAGGAATTAAAAAAATACGCAGGACTCTGAATAGGAAAAAAAGGGAAGAGTTTAAAACACTTCTCACCCGCCTCGAAATGGATCTTGAAAGCCGGCTCAAGAATAATGTTGCCCTTCTGTCGGGAGGTCAACGGCAGGCTCTCACACTCCTGATGATGGTTATGTCCCGTCCCGAACTTATACTTCTGGATGAACATACAGCCGCACTGGACCCGCGTAATGCAGTAAAAGTCATGGAACTGACGGTTCAGTTTATTGAGGAATATGAACTGACCGCCATGATGATCACTCACAATATGCAGCATGCCATCGACTATGGTAACAGACTTATCATGATGGACAAGGGTGAGATAATCATGGACATCCAGGGTGATGAGAAGAAACAACTTACCGTTTCAGGACTAGTTGAGAAGTTCCATGCCATACGGAAAGAGCAGTTCCTCAATGATGAGGCTCTGTTGAGTTAATTAATCTGGTTTGAAGTATGCTGGGAAATCCCTGCCCTTGGCAGGGAACAGGCTTTTCAGGGCTCCGCTTTCGCTCCGGCCGTTGCCTGGCAACGGCCCCCGGAGGGCCCTTACAATCCTTTTTAGAACAACCCTTCTTATAAGCCCAGATTGTAAATCAGATTTCCGCCATCATCCGCTGGATATAAATATTCTCTGGATAAATAGTAAGAGCCTTATTCATCCAGAACCGGGCCAGATCCTTATTCTTCAGCTTCTGCCAGGCTACACCGATTCCAGAATATATGTTGAAAAGATCATCCTTTTCGGCATTCGGCATGTTTTCAGCCTGTTCGAACAAAGCTATTCCGTCACGTGGTTTTCCACCGAAAATTTTCGGAGTATAGACTCTGTCATTGCCTGCAAGAACCAATGCTTTTGCATTCTCAGGATTCAGCTCCAGAGCACGATCTGTCATCTTACGTATATTAAGACCGTTAGCCATTGTAAAAGAAGTACCCTTCAGCAGGCAGAGCTGCCCCAGGATATCAGCACGCAGAGTCAGAACATCACTGTCTTCCTTTATTTCAAGAAAGGCCCCAAGAGCATCATAGGCTCTTTCAAAGCGTACCTCTGCATCCTTACTTCTGAACTTCTCAAAATCCTTCTTATCAGCCATATCGGCTTCCATATAGACCCGGGCACTTATGTAATCTAATTTGGCTTTCCACTGGAGGGTATCAGCTTCATCAAATCCGGCAGCATCTACCTTATCCAGGGCTCTATCTATCTGCTTTTGAATATCAGGAGAAGTGGTTGCCTGATTATACATATCATCACGTAGCTCTTTATATAATTCTGTCAGACTCTGTGCCTGAAGTGAAAAGATCATAGACAACAGCATCGTGCAAAGGATAAATCCTTTTTTCATATTCAATCTCCTGCTTTTCCATAAAACGCCTTGCCCTATGGAAATTTAAAACATACTACCATAATATATACCTAACCATAAACAGGAGAACTAATTTGATGAAAAAAGTGGTTATTGCAAACGATCATGGGGCCGTGGAGATCAAGAAAGAGATCTGTGAGTTCCTTAAAAGTAAAGGATATGAAGTCAACGATATGGGTCTTGCAGAAGACGAATCCGCTGACTATCCGGATATGGCAGAGCTTGCCTGTAAGGAATATTTGAAGGGCGGATATGAATTCGGTGTTGTGTGCTGCGGTACAGGTATCGGAATCTCAATATCAGCCAATAAAATTAAAGGGATCAGATGTGCTCTGGTTCAGAACAGTTTTGCTTCAGAAATGACAAAAAAGCATAACAATGCCAACTTCCTGGCCTTCGGAGGCCGTATTGACTACCCTGAAAAGATCACTGATATGGTAAATGCCTTTATCAGCTGTGATTTTGAAGGCGGCAGACATGAGAGACGAGTTGAAAAAATAATGGATTTGGAAGCATAGTTTATAGGGCACCGGTGAAAGCCGGGGCTCAATCAATTATTTTAATTTCACCATGAAAAGCATAACGAAGCTTTTGGACTTAACTCAAAACCAATATAACCATTTACCCAATAAGAGGCTGTGCGTGAAGAATACCCTTCAGTGTATGCCTCTGTATATAAACCATCTGATATAACAACAATGCTTGGCAGTCGGAAAGATGCCGAAGTATACCTACCGATGCTCCTGTTATCCCTAAATGTAAATCCAGTGATATCAATACCTATGTTTACAAAAGTTTGACTGCCCGGAGCCAATTCATCGAAAGAATAACCATAGACGGACTCTTCAATACCGATTGCAATCCATAAATTAGCAGTAAACTACTTTTTAAATATATGGATGGAGACAAAATGATCTCTCCGCTATGTCTGAATTGTCAGTATGCGGTGTCATATTTTATAATATTTAAATTATAGACCTTTTATCAAAATGTGATACTATATAAAAAGTATAATTAGATTTTTGTTGAAGGAAGGAATAATATGTATACTTATTGTCATTATTGTTTTACAAGTAAAACGATTCCGGAAGGAGCTGAATTTGTTGAGTCCCTGGGATGTTATGTTACCGATTTTGAAAAACACCCATTAAAATTTGAGTTTATTTATATCGATGAAAGCAGCGTTCTGCCGAATGAACTTAGAGATAATCCTCATATTGCTTACTATGTCGACAACTTCGATGAAATGATAGAAAAAGAGAAAGTACTATATCAGTTCATTGCACCAGATGGTTCAGATGTCCGAGTGGCATTTTTAATGATTGATGGTGTTGTTGTTGAAATAAAAGAAAAAGATTTTTCGAAAACATCATAATAGTGAGCTGCGGCGATATATTTTAATATATAAAATATATCGCCGATTTTTTGGTGCTGAAACTTTTTGCCTGAAACGGCTCTTTTTCGGATATTAGTGTTCAAAATAAAAGCCTATCCAGTAACAAATTTTCATTCATTACCAGATAAGCCCAAGTGATCGACGCGGGATTCGAACCCACCACCTCTTCCTCCGGAGGGAAGCGCTCTATCCAAATGAGCTAGTCGACCTTATGAAAAGAACAATAATGAAAAAGCATTCCACTGTCAACAAGAGTACACCGGCAGATGCAATGCACTCTTGTTGAACAAGTAGTTGTAGATCTTTTCATAATCAGCACTTTCTTTTAAATTCACTACTTATCTATTATAGTTATTATAACAAAAAGAATAAGGAGTTCTGAATGAGTGTACATATTGGAGCCAAAAAGGGTGATATTGCTGATACAGTTCTAATGCCTGGAGATCCTCTCCGTGCTAAATATATAGCTGAAAACTTTCTTGAAGATGCTGAATGTTACACCGAAGTAAGGGGTATGTACGGTTATACCGGAACATACAAGGGACAGAAAGTGTCTGTTCAGGGAAGCGGCATGGGTATTCCCTCAATCGGAATCTATGTAAATGAACTGATAGATCAGTATGATGTTAAGAAAATCATGAGAATCGGTTCCTGTGGTGCTCTGCGGGAAGAAGTGAAGATCAGGGAAGTTATTCTGGCAATGAGTGCTTCTACCAACAGCAGCATCAATGACATAACCTTCAGGGGTATGACATATGCTCCCACAGCCAGCTATTCTCTGTTTTCAAAGGCAGTAAAAGCAGCTGAAGCTCTGGATATCAAGTTCCATGCGGGAAACATCCTTTCCACTGACATCTTCTACAATAATGATCCTGATGAATGGAAAATCTGGGCCGATCATAATGTACTGGCCGTAGAGATGGAAGCTGCTGCTCTTTATACTCTGGCAGCAAAAAAAGGGATTGATGCTTTAACTATTCTTACTGTAAGTGACTCCTTCATAACCAATGAAGTAACTACCTCAGAAGAGAGAGAAAAGACCTTTACCCAGATGATGGAAATTGCACTGGAAACAGCAATCGCCTGATAAAATTTAAAGTATGAATGATAAGGACTGCCCATTCATTACAGGGCAGTCCTTTTTTATACACTGAGGATAGGATAAACAATGAATTACCTGGCTCATGCTTTTTTATCACCAAGGGACTCACTGATTCTTCTGGGCAATATGGCATGTGATATGATCCGTCCCTATGATACTGAATCCCTTCCTGAAAGAGTAAAAGATGGTTTGGCACTACATCAGGATATAGACAGGTATACCGACAGGCATAATGGTTTTAAAGCAGTAAGGGATCATCTAAACAGCCGGAAGCTGCCCTATGCCGGTGTCTTTACGGATATCATTTTTGATCACTGTCTGGCCCGTGACTGGGAGAGTTATTCAACACAACCTTTACGTGATTTTTCCATGTCAGTCTACAAGATACTGAACAGAAGTATTGCTGACAAAACAATACCAGGTCATTTTTCCCGTCTTGCCAAAGCCCTTGTTTCTGATGACTGGTTTGGATCCTACACTACCAATGAAGGTCTTGAGAAGGCTCTGACAAGGTTGAATTACCGGAGCAGCAGAGAGATTCCTGTCAGTCAGATTATGGATACAGTTAAAAGAAATTCGGAAATTATCGATATTGGTTTCAGTGCACTGATGCAGGATCTCTTAAAGACCTTTCCACACGCTCAGTGATATAATTTAAAACAGGTTTACAACAAGTATTTCAGACTTGTTTTCATCCTCTCCATTGAACAGTTGTGTTAAACATCTTGTTTTTAAAGGGGACAGACTTAATCCGTTCATAGCAAAAGTCCCATTCTCAGCACTGTAATACTCATGTCTCTCAGCAGTGTTATCACCGGAGATAATCTTCCAGATCCCCTCTTCCTCCACGGTCATCAATACACTATTCTCATCCATCCAGCGTAAACCGCCTATATTTTCAAACTGATAATCAGCACTGCCGTCGTATTGAGCAGAGCCGTCAGCACCGAACATTTTAACTGTATAGACTGGTTCTGTCCCTGAATCTGTTTCCAATCGCACGCAAAACATAATCATATTAATGCTGTCCGGATCATCGGGATCGGCATACACATCGGGGTTATAATAATAATCTCCCCTAAGTACATTGCCATCATTATCAAATTCATAAATCCCCAGAAGGAAACTCTGAGTGTTTCCAGTTATGAAATCATAAATATAATAACTTTGAGCAGCTGTCATGGTATTGTAATCCAGCTGAGTACCGAGATATCCCATCTTATCTGTCCATGGATATACAGGAGATGTATTATGAAGATCACTCAGGTTCGGCAGTCGTCTATTCTCCACTCCGTCAAATGTAAACATACTGTGATCGACAGTTCCGATCTTGATTCTAAATACATCACTGGATGCTGAACTATCTGCCTCTGCGGCAAATACTATTGTAGATCCGTCTGATGAAACATAGGGATCAATAATTTCACTGGGAGCATCTGGATAGATATAAAGGGTAATTTCATCCAGGACATTGCCTTCCAGATCCATTCGGGTCAGAATCTGATTTTTATATTTATAGGCTGTCCAGAAACTGTTTTCACTGTCCCAGGAAGGAACAGACATTGAATCGTTTAATGGAATTGAAAGCCAGCCGGTATGCTCGAGGAGAAAATCACTTGAAAATGAATCATCCGACTGATTACCGCATGAGAAAATAATAACTGTAAGAATCAGCAGAAAAATCCGTTTCATCACATTACCTTTATATATATTGTACTCCGCCATTGCTCATGCTTCAAGTTGACTATAATTTTCCGCCAGATATGTTTTAAGACCACGCTCTTTAAACCGGCCCAGATATGAAGGAGGACAGGGTACTTCCCTTATATCCTGAAACTGCCCTGAAAGGTTATTTTCTATCATATCAAGAAACTCCCGGGGGCTGCAGTCAGGAGCATTCAGACAGAATAGAACCGCACCTCCCTTTTCAAGGATCTGAGGTATACGCCCGATCAATCTGGGGTAATCCTTTTTATAGGAAAAACTTTTCCCCTGCATAGGTGGTGGATCCATAATTATCAGACCATAGGGACCGCGCTTTTTTATCTTGCTGAATGACTTGAAAATATCATATCCGAAGTATGAACTCTTTCTTTCATCCATTTTATTCAACCTTATATTTTCCCGCCCTATGCTTAAGGAGTTTTTATTCATATCCCAGTTGTCTACGCTGTCAGCTCCGGCCTTCAGTGAAGCAACAGCAAAAGAACAGGTATAGGCAAAGAGGTTTAATACCTTTACTTCTCCCCTGGACTCAATATAGTCGATTACTGCTTTCCGGCCATTAATCATATCTGCAAAAAAGCCGGCATTCTGTCCCCGTCCTGTATGAAGGATATAATTAAGACCGTGTTCTTCAACTTCAACCGTATGCGGCGTATCTTCACTCAGATAAAGCTCATAAGAGCTGCCTGAATGTCGGAACTGGACCCTGATGGAACATAATGGAAACAATTCTTTAAGAATTGAAATCAGATTTGAAAGCTCGTCATCACTCAGTTCCATATAGGTCAGGACAAACAGGTGCATAGCAAAACGGTCAATCAGCAGCTGCTCCAGTCCGGGTATTACGGCAGCAGGTCCGTTAAATATTTTTTCACAGAGTTTATTGTCCTCAATTTCCAATGATCTCAGATTATCTTCCAGCTGTTCCCATTTATCCATATATTATTCTCGGCTCCCTGTTTCAATAAGAATGATGATATTAACAGAAAAGGATTCTTTTTCCGACATTTTTTTGATTTATTGATATCAGAAAACTACTGGCTTAAGATTATACAATATGGATCTTCAACGACATAAAAATATATTCAATACTATTGCACCCATCTACAATCTGTTTTACAAGAGGCAGTACAGAGGCTACGGTGAACTTCTGAATAGATTCGAAGCTAAACTTTGTATACCGGAAAAAGGGGCTGTACTTGATATAGGCTGCGGTACGGGAGCACTGCTTCAGGCATTCCGGAAAAAGGGCTATATCGTACAGGGTGTGGATCTTGCCGGCGGTATGCTTCATCATGCCAGACGCAGAGGGCTGGACTGCAGGATAGCCGATGTAATCAGAGGACTTGATTTTGGAGAAAATTCTTTTGATCTTGTAACTGCATCTTTTGTTGTCCATGGACTGGATAAAGAGAAGCGAATGATCCTCTTCAAAGAGGCAAAGCGTCTCTCAAAAAGTAAGGTACTGATCCATGACTACAACAGCCGCAGGAGTTTCTTTATCAGTTTCATAGAGTATATGGAAGGAGGTGATTACTTCAATTTTATTAAAAGCGGACTTGATGAAATGGAGGACGTTTTCAGCCATGTAGAGCTGATTCCGGTACGAAAATTCAACAACTGGTACATCTGTACAGTATGATCAATTAAGAAGCTTAACTGTTGGTACTGTAAAATCAGCTCAGTTTTGCCTTCAGTGTCTTTTCCATCTTGTAAAGAAAGCCTCTTGCTATGCGCATGTCTTCTTCATCTATTTGGGAAAATGTCTGGAAAAACTCATCCATTGAAGCTGATTCGGCTTCGTGGAATCTCGTTACTACAGCTGCACCTTCGGGTGTCAGAGAAAGATTTACAATCCTTTCATTCATCAGGTTTCTTTTCTTTATAATCAATTCTTTCACTGCCAGCTTCTTGATAATCTGTGAGGCTGCTGATCTGCTGATAAATAATGATGAGGCCGCATCGGAAACAGTTATCCAGGGCTTTTCAGACAGGAGAGTTAAAACATTCATCTCAGCGGGATGGTATGTTTCTCCTGCCTGAGAATATGACTGGGTACGCCTTACAGCAGTAAATTGATTATTGATTCTTATAAGCTGATTCATAAGATCATTAAACTCTTTTTTATTCATAACTACATAATATACTTAAGCTGCTTTATTGTCAAATTACTAATCTATAGAGTCTTGTTATGACCAATCAGCATTAAGTGACATCTTCTTATACTGTTACTCTTTATCAATATTTTGGGTTCTCTCAATAGTAAGCAGAGAGACTGCCGAAAAATAAATTGCTCTACACATCATTCTCTGTTCTTGAATCTGCTTCTTATTTGGGTTATGTTCATTGGACTCTAAAACCTTAAACTCCACCTAATCAGGATCAGAATATATGAAAGACAACTACCCCCTGAATCCATTTGAGATTCTTAAAGATTCATTTGGATACGATACATTTCAGGGAGATCAGGAAAAAATAATCACCCGTCTTCTCGGCGGTACCAATAAACACAGTCTTGTTCTTATGCCTACGGGTGCGGGAAAGTCACTATGCTATCAGGTTCCTGCACTCTGCTTTAAAGGCGGCACAATTGTTGTCAGCCCCCTTATCTCACTGATGAAAGATCAGGTGGACTCTCTAAAGGCTCAAAACATTAAGGCATCCTATATCAACTCAACAGTAGACAGAAAGGAGAGAGATAAAAGACTTGAAAACTTTATATATGGAGATACAAAGCTCCTCTATATAACTCCTGAACGTTTCAAAAATCCCGACTTTATGGCAAGGATTAAACGGGCTGACATATCTCTTCTGGCTGTTGATGAGGCACACTGTATCTCTGCATGGGGGAATGACTTCAGACCGGATTACAGTCTTATAGGTGACTACAGAAAGGCTCTGGGAAATCCCCTTACGGTTGCACTGACGGCTACTGCTACACCGAAAGTACAGAAAGATATATTGAACTGTCTGAACCTTGAAGATTCAGAAGTAGAGATCTTTAATCAGGGTTTACGCAGACCCAATCTAATTCTTGAAGTCGAAGAGATGCCTGATGATGACAGCAAGCTTGAAAAAATCATCAGAATTATTGCAAAGAATCCCGGAAGCGGTATTGTCTACTTCTCCCTTATCAAGACTCTGGAAACCTTTTCAGCGGCACTGGACGGCCTTGGGGTCTCACACCTTGTCTATCATGGGAAGTTGGACCAGAAAGAGAGGAAGGGCATTCAGAACGCTTTTATGAGGAGTAATGAACTTGTTCTTGCCACTAATGCATTCGGAATGGGAATCGATAAAAAGGATATCCGCTATATCATTCATGCCGAGATCCCCGGAAGCATTGAATCCTATTACCAGGAGATCGGCAGAGCGGGACGTGACGGTAAAAACGCACTGTGCTCCATGATGTATAATCAGGACGATCTGACAATCCATATGGACTTCATCAAATGGTCAAATCCTGAACCCTCTTTTTACAAGAAACTCTATATGTTTCTCAATAAAGAGATGGAAAAAGTTAATATATTCGGTCTGGATTATCTCAAAGAACAGCTGGTTTATAAGAATCGTTTTGATTTCAGACTGGAAACAGCTCTAGGGATTTTAGAACGTTATGGAGTTACATCAGGCAGTATTCAGTCAAAGAACTTCAAACTGATCTCTGAACTTCCAGAATATCTTGTGGATGAAGAGCTCCATGAAAAACAGATAAATCATGCACGCCGTCAACTTTTAGGCATTGTAAATTATTACAAAAACGAAGAGTGCCGCTTCTCATTTATTGAAGATTATTTTGGAATGAGCGCTGAAGCTGCCTGTGGAATCTGTGATAACTGTTAATCCAGAGCTCCAATAAAATCAGAATACTTCCTGCAAGTTTCTGGTGTTGCCTCAGTATCTCTACACAATCTCATTGAATAAAAATATTTTATCACTTCTTCATATTCAGAGGAGTCGGTAGTCCCCTTCTCCTCACAAATCCTCTGCAATATGCATTTCCATATCTGCTTTTTAAAAAATGCATAATCAATAATATCAATATTTTATTTATTCAGTTATCATTCTAATTACATTTTCAATACCAACATCAACCCTGAGGAGATAAACCCGAATGGACTTTAAAACTGCTGTGATCAAACATTCAGAAATAAGCAGAGAACTGGCTGCCGTTGCAATGGGACAATTACCTGGAGAAATAATCATACGTAACGGAAAACTTGTTAATGTACTGACAGCTCTGATTGAGGATAAAACGGATGTCATATTATTTGGTGGTTTCATTGCCTTCGTAGGTGATGCATCAGAGCATCCTGTCGGAGATACGACTCAAATTATCGATGCGGAAGGGAAATATATAATACCCGGTCTTATAGACAGTCACATGCATGTTGAGAGTTCCATGATTGATTTAAGGTTTTTCGCTGCCGGAATTCTCCCACACGGTACAACAACAATATGTCCCGATAACCATGAAATGACCAATGTATTCGGACTGAAGGCTGTTGAACTGTTTCATAATACCGCAGAAAATCTTCCACTGAATGTACTCACTGCCATGCCGGTATGTGTACCTTCAATTCCGGGGATGGAGAATGCAGGATCACAGATTGGAGCCGAAGAGGTAAAAACAGCCTATAAAGAGGGCTGGGCTGAGCTTCAGGGAGAACAGATGAATTTCCCCGGTGTTATATTCGGAGATCCGCATGTACACAGCATAACCGCTGAAGGTGTGAAAGCTGACAAGGTTCTCACAGGACATTATGCTTCAGCAGATTTAAACCGCGGTCTAAATGCGTTTATTGCTTCAGGAATGACTGCATGCCATGAAAGTACAACTGCCGATGAAGCACTTATGAAAGTTTCCAGAGGGATGTACGTACAACAGCGCTTCGGAACTGCCTGGCTTGATCTTCCCAATCTGATCCCGGCTTTTCTCGATAATCCGGAAATGGACACAAGAATGTTCACCATGGTAACTGATGATGTCACCCCAGTCACAATAACCGAAGAAGGTCATCTGGTCCGTGTCTTGAGAGAAGCCGTCAAACTCGGTGTTCCATCTCTGAAAGCACTGCAGATGGTGACTGTAAATGCGGCTCAGCTGCTGGATAAGTCCAGGTGGATCGGTTCGGTATCTCCTGGAAAATCTGCTGATATTCTTCTGGTTGATGATATGAAAGACTTCAATATCTCAGTCGTAATTTCCAACGGTACCATTGCTGCAAGAGATGGAAAACTTTGTATTGAGATACCCCCTTATGAGTATCCCGACTGGGCTTTGAATTCTATTCATATTGATAAACAGAGTGCTGATGATTTTATTATTGCGACTCCTTCTGATGAATCAGTTGAAGCCAGAGTCATCCGTCTGATCCCCGGAATGGTTTATACCAAAGAAGAATCAATGGTTCTGAATCCTGTAAACGGCAGCATTCAGGTGAATGGAATAGATGACCTGGCGAAGATGGCCATGATATACCGCCATAAACCAACGATCAGTGATGCTGACCGTAAAGCCTTTGGACTGTTAAGGGGCTTAACTTTAAAGCCTCATACAGCCATTGCAACCACAGTTTCCCATGATTGTCATAATCTGCTTGTCATAGGCACCGATAATGCTGCAATGGCTCTGGCGGCGAATTCTCTTATAGAATCAGGAGGCGGTATCACTGTAGTACAGGATGGAAAAATATCGGCTCTGCTGGCCCTGCCCTTTGCCGGCCTCATGAGTCTGAAACCCATAGCGGAAGTTTCAGAAGAGCTGAAGTCTGTCGAAGAAGCAATCCGTCTGGCCGGTTGTCCCCACGACTCGGTCGAAATGACTATCAGCCTGCTTGGTCTGATTGTGTTGGGAGAGCTGCATCTCTCTAACAAAGGACTGGTGAGACTGGTGGACGGTGAGCCTCCCTGCTTTGTCGATTTATTCAAAGAAGATGAAAAATAAGAGTTCTCACCACTCTTACAGGCCGATTAAAAAGATATGGACAGTAAAATGAAAGTTATCAGGTTTTCAGTATTTTCAATTATGATTCTTGTCAGCGGAATATTAACAGCCGATGAGCAGGAAATTGCCTTTAGCCATACAGAGGGACAGGTTCTGCATGCGGATTCCCTTGTAGATGAAACAGTTTATATAGATGGATACCTCAGTCATCAGGCTGAGATTGATGAATTTTCTGTATCCACTGTCAGATCCGTCAGTGATGAAGGAATAGCTGTCCTGGATTCAAGTTTCCGTACTGTTGAGCGTGTTGATGGTATACCCGGTACACTGGAATGGATAAGCTCAGAAACTGTCCGTATAGAGAGAGACAGCAGTGGATTGATGTCCGTACCCGAAGATGCATCCCGTCCTGTTTTACGTAATGTGCCCCGCTTTCCGGACTATCCTGTCAAACCTGGAGATTACTGGAGCCTTCCTGCGGAAGAAGTTCATATTTTCCGTATAAGGAAATCTCTATATGGTCCCTACAGAGGTCAGGTTCAGGTTCTCTATAACTATTTGGAAAATCTCGAAATTGAGGGCCAGACATATGCCCGGATATCCATTCAGTATAATATCTATCTTCCTGTGAGAAGCGCAAATGAACCCATCAAGCTGATTACCGGTCAATCCTTTCAGGAACTGTTATGGGATATTGAGAACGGGAAGCCGGAACTTAAAACTGAAGATTTCGAGTTTATGATGGTCATGGAGGATGGAAGAACTCAGGAATTTGTAGGAAAAAGCAGAACAACTTACCGTCTGAACGAAACACTGAACAGCACGGGTGCAGCTGAATCCCTGAAATCTGAACTTAAAACAGTTCCGGGAATATTTATTGAGCAGATTGACGATGGAGTAATGCTCTCAGTAATAGAGACAGACCATATCCTCTTTGAAGCGGAATCTGCAATTGTATCGGAGGATCAGCGATACAGACTTGAAAAACTGGCCCGCAGTCTGGAAGCCTATACTGACAGGGACATTCTGATCAGCGGTCATACAGCTGATTACGGAACATTTGAAGGTCGTAAATATTTATCCAGAAACAGAGCTGCAGCAGTTGCAGATTTACTTTTTCCCGGAGGGAGAGAGGGAACTGGAAAATTATTTCTCAGAGGAGCAGGTAATACAGAACCCCTGGGATCTGATAAAGAGGACCGCCGGGTTGAGATTCTGATACTGGACTGAGAGATTCAGAAATCTACCAGTAACACCCTCAATTACTGCAGAGCCTCTTTGAGCAATACCATGACTTCCCGTGCCATTTCACTGATATCCGATGTATTTTTTAGTGAGGCTGTTGTTATACCGTCCACATCACTGTATTCACCATAGTTATCTTTGGATGTTTTTGGATTGGCATAGCTGGTTACTATTACCATGGGAGGGTAATTACTCTCTTCAAGTACTTTGATCAGGGGTCTGTTCATGTGTCCTGCTGTTCCTCTGTTAATTATAATCAAAGCATCATACTTATCCAGGGACCAATCTTTTATTTTTTTCACAGATTCTTTCTGAGTGACCATAAAAGATTCGGCTTCAGCCAGTTTTAATACTTCTTCTGCTAGCTGAGTCTTGAAATCAGATGAATCTACCGCCAGCAGCAGCTGGATCTTCTCTTCCGCATTAATTGAAAATATTGACAGAATAATTAATACTGCAATACACAAAGCCCTTCGTTTCATTCAATTCTCCTCTCTTTTCATTTAGAATCACCGGCACTTCCGGCTGGAGGCACCGCTACCGCTGCCTCCGAATATAATACTCGCACCTAATATGAATCCAAAATTATACCAGAGACCGTTGTTGTGAATTTCATATACAGAAATTGAATCCTTAAAAAGTGAGATAATAAATATGACAGGAGATGCAACACCGTGCCAGAGACCCATCCAGAATCCTGCGACCTCCCCTTCTTTATCCGGGACTCCTTTCATGTCATTTATACCTGGAGCACATGAACTCAGAATCAGTGTAATAACAAGCATTAAAAGAATAATTTTATTTCTTTTCATATCTCTACTCCTGCAAATTGCATAAGATGTTTTAATTTTAAACCATTTCAACTTGTATTTCTGTCATATTTATTGCAAACAGGAGTCAATTAACCTATCATGTGCACAGAATTTGAAAAATGAACCAAATATTGACAAAAGAACAGAGAGAAGAAATCCTCAGTTATGGCAGTGAATATGGCATCAGTTCTGCCTGCCGAAAATACTCAATTTCCAGAACCATATATTATAGATGGCAAAGACGATTTGAAGAGTCAGGAATTGAGGGACTTAAAGACAGAACACGTCATTTTGTTCCAGTAAACAAACTGACTCCTCAGGTGGAAGAAACTCTATTCAGAAAGGTAGCAGAACATCCTGATTACGGGCCTCTCAGCCTTAAATGGCTCATGGAAGAAGAAAAAATCTATATCAGTTCCAGCGGAGTGTATAACATTCTGAAGCGATATAATCTCTCCAGAAGAACTGAGAGAGAGGTCTTCAGCAGCAGAAACCGGAAGAAGAGACCTCTGCCTACCGATTTCAAGGCTTCTCACGGGCAGCTCTGGCTCTGTTGGACCGATGAAAGAACTGATCTGCTTCCGGATAAAACAGTATATCAATATTCAATTATTGATGTATCAAGTGGTATATCCTGCTCCCGTATCTACAATGAAAACAGCTGTACATTCGCTTTGGACCTTTTACTCGGACTTGCTATTCCTATGGGAAAAGAACTGCTTATGAATCCTGAGCGAATCATAACCCCCAGAGATAAAATCTACACAGCCCTTAAACCCAGAGGAGAACATCCATACTCTAAGACTCTCAAATCCATGGGCATCAGACAGATTCAATGGGATATAGATTTTAAGGATTTTAAAGGTCTTGCAGATGAATTCAGCAGACAAAGTCATATCTTTTTAAATACCAGAGCAGAAAGCTGTAGGGATATGGAAGAGCTCAGGTCAAATCTTCAGAACTTCTTGAGACAGTATAATCTGGAGGATCCCCTTACTTCCGGCCCGAACAAGGGATACTCTCCTTTAGAGAATGTCCGCAGAAGTGTAAATCAGAAAATAAATCTCCCTCTCTGGGCATATCTGGACAGGCAGTATTAATAGTATGGAAACAACAGCAGTAATTGGTGCCGGATACTCCGGTTTGATAACAGCCTATCAACTTCAGAAGGCTGGATATGATGTAACTGTTTTTGAAAAGGCTGACATACCCGGAGGCCAATGCCATAGCCTGCCGGCAGGTGGAGGAATAGTTGAACTCGGATGTGTTTTCGGAACATCCCCTGCTCTGGAAGAGTTATGTCATGACCTTGAGGTCAAAGTTGAACGTAACTATTTCTATCGTCAGTACCTTGATAATCATGGACAGAAGATTCCGCAGCTTGATGAAACTGCCATTCAAAAATTCAAAGATGAATATAAAATGCTGCCATCCTTACTCTCAAAGTATGACATATGTCTGAATACACCCGGCTTTTATAATATTCCGGAAGAACTGAAGATGAATTTTCAAAAATGGTGCAGTTTACATGATATTGAAGTGTTAACTGAGATCTTCTCTGCCTATTTTTCCTGCTACGGATATGGAGAACTGGATACGATCCCGGCTGTGTATGTACTAAAGCATCTGGACCTGAGTTCACTATCTTCTCTGGTAGAATCAAGAAAAATAATAACATTTCCCCAGGGCAGTTCCAGCATCTGCAATGCTCTGGCACAAAAACTGTCCGATATCAGGTACAACTCCGAAGTTCTGGAAATATCAAATGCTGATGATGAGTCCATATTAATAAAAACTGAACTTTCCAGTGAACAATTCTCAAGGGTAATAATCACAACACCCTTAAAGTCCGGCATAGTCAGCCATCCTTTCTTCAGCCGGGCACTGGATACTTTTATTACAAATCCCTCAAATACACTTGTTTACAGGATTCCCTCAGCTGGTCTGGTAGACTCGTTTGTTGTAAATAATACCCACAAAGACGGGAAGCTTCGCCTTATTCATGTAAACAGCAGTAACTCGGAATATCAGATGATCTCGGTGTACTCAAACGGATACCTGGAGATGAAAGAGCTGGATTTATCCATGAGAGAATCATTATCTTCTATGGGTATCGATTCCGCCGTTCTCACAGCATCAAAAAAATGGAATTTCTTTCCACATGTAGAATCTGCAATGCTTTACAAGGGCTTTTATGAGGAACTGCAATCAAGACAGGGCGAAAAAGGGATCTATCTTGGAGGAGCATTAAGCTGCTGTTCCAGCCTTGATAAAATAACGGAGTTTACATCTGCTTTTATTCATAGATATTTCTGATATTTTATTTTTTTTGATTTAGCTTAATGTTTACACATATTCCTATCAAAGCAGGCTCAAGAATATAAAAATAACAACTTAGAAACAGTTGTACTTAATATTAAATGATTTCCAATATTTCTCCGCGTTGTAAATACGAAGGTAAATCATTAGATTCTACACTATTCGGTATTTTTTTACCTATTGCCCGTTTCTTATTACATCCATTAAAGTCCAATTATCAGATAATTATTTTACAAATTAAATCTACTTTTTTATCTGAGTAAATGATTCTAAGGACTAATTAAAAAATGGAACAGAATTTTCTAATACTGCTATTTTCAACCTTTATGGTCGGATGTGTACATACTCTGCTGGGCCCGGATCATTACCTCCCCTTTATTGCCTTGAGTAAATCAAAAGACTGGTCTCTAAAAAAAACAGTCATTATAACAGCTCTATGCGGGATGGGTCATATATTATCCGGTCTGATTCTGGGTATAGCCGCTGTATCAGTTGGCAGTATCCTCACGCAGCTGGAATTCATAGAAACCGTGCGTGGTGAAATTGCCGCATGGTCATTAACTGCCTTTGGATTTATCTATTGCATCTGGGGTATCAGAAAAGCTGTAAGCAACCAGACGCACAGTCATTCGGGACTGCTCTCTCACAACCATGACCATAGTCAAAAGAGTTCCAGGAAAGAAACAACACCCTGGATTCTGTTTCTAATCTTTGTCTTTGGCCCCTGTGAACCTCTTATACCTCTGATTATCTATCCAGCTGTCAACGATACGGTATTCCATACAGTGCTGGTCGTTCTGGTATTTGGGCTGAGCACTCTGCTTGTCATGCTCACAGTGGTCATCTCATCATCCTACGGTCTTAAAAAACTTATACGTTTTCCGTTTTTTGAACGATATGGCAATGCAATGGCTGGAGGAATCATCGGTTCATGCGGACTGGCAATGTCCTTTCTGGGACTCTAATTCAAATATTTAAACAGGAGAAATTATGGACAAGTTCAAGGTTCTGGAAATAAAAAAAAGCGTTTATGAAAGTAATGATAAAGAGGCTGAAAGACTCAGAGCGGAGCTTAAGGAAAAAGGTGTTTTCCTTCTGAATCTCATGTCTTCTCCCGGTTCAGGTAAGACCACAACCGTACTCAGAACTATCGAAGCTCTGAGAAATGAGATGTCAATCGGTGTAATGGAAGCCGACCTGGACTCCTCTGTGGATGCTGACACTGTATCAGAAACCGGTACAAGGGTTATTCAGCTCCATTCAGGAGGCATGTGTCACCTTGATGCTTTAATGACAAGACAGGGTATTGAAGGCCTGGGTACTGACGGCCTTGATTTTGCAATACTCGAAAATATCGGCAATCTGATCTGTACAGCAGAGTATGACACCGGAGCATCTAAAAATGCCATGATTCTGAGTGTACCCGAAGGACATGATAAACCTCTTAAGTATCCAATCATGTTCTCCATGGTTGATGTCCTTCTGGTAAATAAAATAGATGCTATGGATTTTTTTAATTTTGATATGAATGCACTCACTGAATATGTCACCAGACTGAATAAGAATATCAGGATCATCCCCATTTCTGCGAAGACAGGAGAGGGAGTTGATGAATGGACAGACTGGCTTCGAACTGAAGTGAAAGCCTGGAAACTGAACTGATGAATTCTGAATTAAAAATACTTTTATATAAGGGGAATTAAATGGCCAGCGAATTATTACTGGATCTTGCAAATAAAATCAGCAGAACAAAAAGAGGATCAAAACTGGAGATCAAAGCAGATCATCCGGAATATCTGATTATGGAGCCTGTAATCACTGATGAGATGGCCGAAGTTGCCCTCCACCTTGAATTAAGACAGCCCATGACCGCCGAAGAAGTTGCACCACTTTGTGGTAAATCTGTTGAAAAAACAGCAGAACTCCTCTGGGAAATTGCTGACGCCGGTATGGCATTTGTCAATGAGATTGATGGTGTTGATAAATACTGGATTGAAATATGGGTTCCCGGACACATGGAAATGATGGTCAATCATAAGGAGAATGTAAAAAAATATCCTCAGATTGCGAGAGCCTTTGATGCCTATGGACTGAAGAAAGGCCCTATGGGAGTCGGTAAATTCCCTGTTGGACTAGGCCCCATGCGGGTTATTCCTATTGAAAAAGCTATTGATGGCAACACCAAAACTGCCTCATTTGAAGAAGTATCAAAATATCTGGAAGAGAATACCATCTTTTCACTATCAGACTGTGCATGCCGAACATCCAGGGAAGCCATGGGAGAGGGATGCGGACACTTGAAAGAAGACATCTGTATTCAGATGGGTCATGCTGCGGAGTACTATATTCGTACAGGAAGAGCAAAGGAAATAACCAGAGAAGAAGCTGTCGAAGTTATTAAGAAAGCTGAAGATAACGGTCTGATGCACTCCATCCCCAACCTGGACGGTCCGGGTAAAACACATGCTATATGTAACTGCTGTGGCTGCGGCTGTTTTAATATGAGGCTGGCCAGCCATTGGTCCAATCCTGATATGACCCGCTCCAATTATGTATCTGAAGTTGATACTGAGAAATGTGTAGCCTGCGGGGAATGTGTTGAAAACTGTCCCACCAATGCTTTGACCCTCGGACAGAAAATCTGTTCCGAAGTTGTTCCGGCTCCTAAAAAACAGGAAAAGATTCACAACAGTGAATGGGGTGCTGATAAATGGAATCCCGATTACCGGACCAATAGAAAAGTAGTCAGTGATGAAGGCAGCAGCCCCTGTAAGGCTGAGTGTCCTGCACATATTGGTATCCAGGGTTACATCAAACTGGCCTCACAGGGGCACTATAAAGAAGCTCTGGAACTTATCAAAGAGGAAAATCCCTTCCCCGCAGTATGTGGAAGAATCTGTCCCCGTAAATGTGAATCTGCCTGCACCCGTGGTGATATTGATGATCCCATCGCCATCGATGACATCAAGAAGTTCATCGCAGAGAAAGAACTCAACAGCGACAGCCGATTTTTGCCCCGTATAAAACATGACTATGGTAAAAAGATTGCTGTGGTCGGTGCCGGTCCTGCAGGACTCTCCTGTGCCTTCTACCTGGCGATTGACGGCTATAAAGTAACAGTTTTTGAAAAACAGAAAGCCCTCGGTGGAATGATGACTCTGGGCATTCCCTCTTTCAGACTGGAAAAAGAGGTTGTCAATGCTGAAATTGATGTACTCAAAGAATTGGGTGTCGAATTTAAAACCGGTATTGAAGTTGGATCTGAGATCAGCCTGAAAGAACTTCGCTCTCAGGGCTATGAAGCTTTCTTCCTGGCTATCGGAGCCCAGGCCGGCCGCAAA
Source organism: Oceanispirochaeta sp. M1 (assembly GCF_003346715.1). Classification (NCBI taxonomy): domain Bacteria; kingdom Pseudomonadati; phylum Spirochaetota; class Spirochaetia; order Spirochaetales; family Spirochaetaceae; genus Oceanispirochaeta; species Oceanispirochaeta sp. M1. The sequence continues at coordinate 68,302 of NZ_QQPQ01000012.1, read as the reverse complement.
CTGGGAATCGAAGGTGAAAATGCCGAAGGCGTTATCAGCGGAGTAGACTTCCTTTGCAGCGTTAACCTTGGAGAATCAACAGAGCTGAAGGGAAAAACTATTGTAATCGGCGGTGGCAATGTTGCTATCGATGTGGCCAGAACGGCTGTCAGAGTCGGTTCTGAAAAGGTCGATATGTTCTGTCTTGAAAACAGGAAACAGATGCCTGCCCTGGATGAAGAGATTGAAGAAGCACTTGCCGAAGAAATTGAAATAAATAACTCCTGGGGTCCTGTTCGAGTACTGACAGAAAAAGGAAAAGTTAAAGCGGTAGAGTTTAGAAAATGCCTCTCTGTATTTGATGAGAACGGTCGATTCAGTCCTTCTTATGATGAAAATGACATCATGACAGTGGAAACAGATAATGTTCTTATCTCTGTAGGTCAGTCTATCGAGTGGGGAGAAATCCTTACAGACAGCAAGGTTGAATTAAATCCTAACAATACGATCAAAGCCGATCCTAAAACTCTTCAGACTGCAGAAGAAGATATTTTTACCGGTGGTGATGCCCTCACGGGTCCCCGTTTCGCTATAGATGCCATTGCCATAGGAAAAGAAGCAGCTATATCCATCCACCGCTATGTTCAGCCCGGTCAGGATCTTCTTATAGGTAGAACCATTCGTGATTACCGCTCATTCGATAAGGACAGTCTTGATCTCGGCGGATATGACAAAATCCCCAGAGAAACAACTGCTCATGTATCTGCCAAGGATTCAAAAGAGACATTCAAAGATCTGAGAGGAACGTTTACTGAAGATCAGATCAAAAAAGAGACCGAGCGCTGTCTTGGATGCGGAGCTACAGTTGTTGATGAATACATGTGTATCGGCTGCGGAGTCTGTACAACAAAATGTAAGTTTGATGCCATCTCCCTTGTTAAGAAATATGACAAACAAGGAGTTGATCTTGATGATCTGAAGCCTGAAGTTGTCAAATATGTGATTAAACGACAGATAAAAATTGCTGTGAATAAGCCGCTGAAAGCAATCAGTAAAGCATTTTCAAGGGTCTAGGGAGATATAAAGTGCACGAATTAGGTGTCGTTATAGACATAGTGAAAAAAGTTGAAGAAATCGTAAGAATCAATTCATTGACTACTGTCGACACACTTGTGCTGCAGATCGGTGAACTCTCTTCTATGATACCGAGATATGTTGAATCCTGTTATCCTGCGGCCGTAGACGGAACATTGCTGGAAGCAACGAATCTGCGAATTGAAATTCTCCCGGGCCTTGCCCGATGTAATGACTGCCATAATGATTTCAATCCAATTGAACATCAGGAAAGCTGTCCTCACTGTTCCGGTAATAATTGTATAATTACTGCCGGCAGAGAATTTATGATAAAAGAAATTATTGCCTGCTGAAACATATTTCAATTGATTTCAGCAGGACAATAATAAAATGAAATAAGATAATTTAGAGGAAGAAAATCGATGGGTCTTTATGATGTTCCCGGTATTGAAAACTGGGCAATTATGCTTTTTGTACTGTTTGCCTTGATGGCATTTAATGAATTGGGAAGAACAACAAAATGGGGTGGAATTGCTCTGTTCTTTGTTGTTCCTGTAGTACTGACAATATTTGTCTGGCCTACAACTGCTGCTCCCGGCAATGAATACGGTACAGGAACATGGTTTAACTGGGTAAAGACTTATTCTGCTTTGGCAGGATGTCTGGGATTTATGGCTATTCGTTTTATTCCGGGTCTTTCCAAAAAGAAATGGGCTCTGGCCTTCCCTCCTTTTATTCTGGCACTGAATATTTTTGAAGCCTGTCTGAGAGACTTTCAGTGTTATGGATTCGCAGCATGGAATGGTGCCTATATCGATAATTTATTTGTTATGTCCGGTCCCTGGAATATTATAAATGGTATTGCAGGGATTCTGAATATTCTAACCATCTGCGGATGGGCGGGTATTATAATATCAAAAGATAAGACAAAAGACATGATCTGGCCAGATATGATCTGGGCCTGGATTATTGCCTATGACCTGTGGAACTTTTCCTATACATACAACTGTATAGCCGATCACTCTTTCTACTGCGGACTGACACTGCTTCTAGCCTGTACAATACCCGCATTCTGGATTAAAAAGGGTGCCTGGCTGCAGCACAGAGCCTCAACACTTGCCTTCTGGATTATGTTTGTAATGACCGTCCCCAGCTTTGCAGACCGCATTGCTCCTGTACGAACGACACATAACCCCAGAGCATTTCTTATTGTAAGTATTGTTTCACTGGCAGCTAATGCCGCTCTTTTTATATATCAGATCTATAGAATCAGACAAAAAAAACTCCATCCTTTGCGTGATGAAGTCTATTTCGATACTGAGACATATAAGAAAACTATAGAATTTTACGCCTGATTAACTCGTAATTATATAAAGAAATATCAATTGCAGGGACAAAGGATCTTCCTTTAGAGGGAGATTCAATCACAGGGTACAATATTATTGAGGCTGACAGCATGGATGAAGCTGTGAAACTTGCCGAGACAAATCCCTATATAGACAGCATCAGAATTTACGAAATGATGACTGAAGAGTAGCTTTGCAGCACAATTACTTATGCTTTCCAGCTATCAGTAATTTCTGTTCTCCCTATAAAGTATGATGATAAAGAACTGGATCTGGCTTTAACAAGAATACTTCGACCCTCTTGATTCCTTGTATAATAGAGTTTTGATTTTCCCATTACTCTCTGCCAATGTTTATGAAATAATACTGCTTTATCCTTATTCACAGCAAACAGAGATGGAACAGCATGATAATCCAGGGTTTTAACAGGAAATCTATTTTCTCTGCTCAGAATGTAGCGTGGTTTATCGACCTGCTCCACAATTTCTTCCATGGCTTTTAGAAATTGAGATTGTTCATAAGATGTGCAATGTCTCAGACTGCAATAGACAGTTCCATCTGATGCTGTGTCTGTATTTATTGTAAGAGCCTTCGGATTTTCAATCATTCCAAGATCCACCATTGTATTGATAACAGCATGTGCAATCTGCTTGAAGCTGCGCTCCACCGATCCATGGCGGAAAAAAAGGATCACAGCTTTAATTGATGACTTCATTATACTCAGAATAAAAACGATACTTAAGAGTACGGCAATACTGGAAAGATTTTTCAATGATAGAAAGGAACCCCGCAGCAGGGATTTTATGGCAGATGAATACAGCTCCATTACAAATAGGAAACTGGCTGCAATCCCCTGGAGACAAAGATATTTCAATGTATTCCGAAAGATATAAGTTCTGTTGATATTCTCTTTTGAGGTCTTTAACTCTTTAACAATTCTACCGTCCGATGATGCATCAATAGCCTTAAACCAGCTATTGTAAAGATTTCCTCTCTCGGCTGCCTGATCCTTCATCTGATCGTTTAATCTCTTAACATCCAGTTTTCTGAATTCAAAGTCTTTTAGATGAAGACGTTCGGTACCATTACAGATAAGTTCATTTTCATTATCCAGACCCGTAAAACATTTGAATCTCTGCTCAAGAAGATCCTTATCATAATTATTGAATCTATTCTTTGTATCCAGACACATAAGATGCCAGATATTGGATGTTTTGTGACTGTCAGCCCTATCAGTCCTGATAGCCCTCCCCCTGATCTGATTGGACAGCATATAGGAACCCACAAATGTGGCCATAACCAGTGAGTTTATTGCGGGACAGTCCCAGCCCTCTCCCAGAAGAGACTTTGTCCCAACAATAACATTGATATACCCCTGTGTCAGAAGATCGGTAATTATGCTGACAGTTGCATTCTTCCTGGAAGAAGAGAGGCTCAGCTCTGAAAATCCTTTCTGAAGCTGAAGGCTGTTCAATTTAATATCATTTTCCGAAAGACCATAAACGGCAGCAATCTCATAGACTGCAGCCTGTATATTGTCCGGTATGATGCAGATAGAGCCACTGAGTACTGCAATTTTACTGCGATACTCACTGCTTTTAGCTGTTTCTGAATCAACAAGATATTTGAAAATAGGGATGACCCCGAATTTATCAAGCTGCTGATTACTTTTCAGGGCCTCTTTCCTGACATAATCAGAAAGGACCACCAGACGCAGTTTTTCACCCAGTGTTTCATACTCGTAATCAGCTATATCCCGGATACTTCTAAACTTTGAAATACTGCTGCTCATAAGACGATTGAAATCCTGCTTAATCCTGAGAACCACTCTTTTATTCTCAATTGCTGAGTTTTCTCTGAGTTTTATTCTGATCTCTTTTATCAAGGGCTGATTTTTAAGTTCTGCATCTTTATATATGGCATTGCTTAAAAGGATCTCCATCCACTCACCGCTTAATCCTGGAATTTTCTTCCTGGAGAGTCCCAGAACTTTCACCAGTTCAGTAAAAGAGTTGTTCTCTCTGCTGTTAAGGAAAATAACAAGGGAAGCATAGTATTCAATATTTTCATAAATGACAGTTTGATATTTTTCCGGTTCACACACCACGTTGTGGGAGGCCAGCAGAGCCTCCAAATCGGGGTCATTTACAATTTCATTCATCACTTCGTCAATCTTTGTATAAAACTGATCAATAGACTGATGCTCTTGATCACTGGCTTCGGAAAAATATATCAGATCCTGATGAGGACAGAGATTCTTCTCTTTTACAAGTTCGGGAACTGAGATTTCAGCATCTACCGGACCGCATAGCTGCATATATCGATCCCACTCTACTGCAGTGCTGTCATAGGGAGGTGTGGCTGTAAGGGATATTATTTTAATATCTCCCAGCACAGAAACAAGTTTGATAATACTTTTCCACCACTCAGTTTTTAAATGATGTGCTTCATCCAGAACTACGACCTGAATATTATTCTCTTTCAAGGTCTTCATCAAATCAAAATCCGGTGTTACTTCAGCTTCCAGCTGCATATCATCACTTTCTTCAAGAGGAATATTCTTGCCTGATATAGCACTGTGCAGGCCCTGGTAGGTGGCTGAAGTCAGACCTGCAGGATCCTTCAGGGAGTAGGAATAATCTGTAAATTTATTATTACTGAAAAGCTCCACGAAGCGCTGTATCCATTGATTTCTGACGGTGATTGTGGGTGAAAGGATCAGGGTCCTTTTGTTCAGCTGCCGGACAACCTCCAGTCCAAGTACTGTTTTTCCGGAACCGGGAGGAGCAATGATATGCAGTTTATTATCCGAGAGGTGAGTTTCAATCTCCTGGAGCACACGCTCCTGATACCCTCTCCAATTATATTTAAAACATATTTCTTCATCGAACATAAGCAGGCCTCATTCTTTGATAAACTTCAAATAATAACTCGGGCCTATAATAAACTAAAAGGATTATTTATTCACGATCTTATCAAAGCGGCTGTCCATACAGACACTGAGGTCAGTTGTTACAAACTTCCCCTGAGAAAAGAGGGAAAAGATCGTTGCCGGTGTGGGAGAGTTCTGAGCCTGCTTTAAAGTCTCCAACTTTATCACTTTGAACTTAATGTTCCTTTTCTGTCCAGTATCTGTCAATGACTCTTTTATATGAAACTCAGTAAAGGGACAACGATTGGAATAGTAGACAACATAGCCCTCTTTATCAGGACACTCCCCTGTTTTTGCAGATTCATTAAAACGGGGAGGAACAGCTTCATCTCTGAAGGGTAAATATAATAGACTGAACCCTGCTTCATTTGAATCACACTCTATGAATCCCTGTTTCAGGAGCCATTTAGTATCACTCATAAAATGATATTTTTTTTTACCAACCACAGTTACCAGGCCTGCCTTCCCCTGGTCAGTTCCTTCTTCTACAGCCTGCCTTAATAAAGCTTTTCCATGACCCTGACCTTTATACTTTCCCGATACCCAGAAGCAGCCTATCATGATGTAGTCAGGAGCAGCTACGGGAACCCAGGCAGTCTCAGCAGGACTGTATTCCATAAAGACTTTAGCCCGCTCATCAAGACGTTTAAAGCTGTGACCATTTGAGAATTCTCTGCCCAGCCACTGCTTCTTCAATTCATACCCTTCCCGGCATTTTTTATCCGAGATAGCACAGCAGATATGTTCATTTTCAATATTCTCAGTATTTAATTTTATATAACTCATACAGCTCTCCTAAAACTTCTTTACAGGTATGCAGATATCTACCCTGGTCAGCTCAGATCATACTGCAGATATTCTTCCATATAATCGATAACTCGATTGATACTGTTTAAATAATGAAGATTACATTCCATAATGTCCTGATTGTATTTCGAAAAGTTCAATCTATAATATATTCTATATTTAGAATTTATTAATGCGGAATACTATTATTTTTCTAAGGAGTAAAAAATGAAAAGATATTTGACCTTTATAGTATTGGTGATGCTGAGTTCAACTCTCTGGGCACAGTCAGAGTTCTTTAATACCATTGAATTTATAAATAATACCAGAGAAGATATTATTTACCTTTTCTTCTCACCTGCTGACAGTGAATACTGGGGACCTGATGTTCTTGGAGATTCCAGAACTCTCTCTTCCAAAGGAAGTATCGAGTTTTTCATCTCCTATCCCAATGAAACAGATAGTTTTGATTTCATGGCCATCGATACATCAGGAAATGTTTATGAGATTTATGAAGAATCAATAACTGACGAATATGCCGCCCAAATTGTAATTAATAAAACATCAAAATCAGATGAGATTGATCTGGATTCTCTTGAAGAAGAACTTATCGGACTTGAAATTATTAATGAGACAGGTCTGGAGCTCTACTATCTTTTTATGTCTCCATCAGATTCTGAGATGTACGGAATTGATTTTATGGACAGTGAAACAACTCTGCAGCCGGGAGCATCTGTTTCAGTGCTCCTGTTCAACAGCAATGCAGAGGTGGATTATGATATTCAGGGGATGGATGCCGAAGATGATACATTTTCATTCTCTCTGACACTTGATCCGGAACTTGAGTATCAGTTTGTCGAGATCACAATGGATGATCTCGATTTTTGACATACTATGTTCTTTCAGACTTCATGATTCATGGCTCTGAAAGAACGACCCTTAATTGTTCCGTTGTCCAGAATTTTAAAAGCCCGTTCCGCACTGTCCCGTCTTACGGCTACAAATGTAATGTAATCCAGGCGGTCGATCTTACCAACTTCAGTTCCTGGAATACCGTCTTTCACGGTGAGTGCTCCCAGAATATCACCGGGGCTTATTTTATTTCTCCTCCCGCCGTTTATGGAGAGAGTAACCATTTCGGCAGCCAGAGCTGAAGGATCTTTCAGTTCTGTGAAATCCAGTCTTTCCGGCTGGTAATGACTCTTAGTAAATTCATTGATAAGCTCCAGTCTGTACATCTCTTTGGATCTCATGAGGGAGAATGCCAATCCTTCGGAACCGGCCCGCCCTGTCCTTCCGATACGGTGGACATAGGTTTCGGTTTCAAAGGGGAGATCATAGTTGATAACGGCACCAAGTTCTGAAATATCAAGTCCACGGGCGGCCACATCGGTCGCTACAAGGATTCTACTGCTGCCGTTGGAAAAGCGGATAAGAACTTCGGTACGTTCTTTCTGTTCCAAATCACCATGAATGGCCAGACAGTGAAGACCGGCATTTTTCAGCTCCTCTTCAACTCGTCGGCAGGCATCCTTTGTATTACAGAAAATCAGACATGATTCCGGACGGTGTTTATCCAGAATAGAAATAATGCCTTCTCCTCTGACCTGAGGAGTCATTTCATAAAAATGCTGCTCGATAACAGTGTCTTTATGCTGGGATTCCACTGTGACTTCAACGGGATTATTCATTACAGACAAACTGAGGGCTCTTATATCATCAGGAAAGGTAGCTGAGAAGCATAGAGTCTGTCTTTCGGGAGGAGCAAAGCCTATTATATCGTTAATCTGATCTATAAAACCCATATCAAGCATACGGTCAGCTTCATCGAGAACCAGAGTTTTCAGCTCATCAAGAATCAGAGAGCCTCTGTGAAGGAGTTTCTGCACACGCCCTGGTGTTCCTACAACAATATGAGCCTGATGGCTGAGAGAATGTTCCTGCTTGTGCATAGGAAATCCACCGGTAATTTTTACAAGTTTGATATTGTGCTGAAAGCGTGCCAGCCGCCTGAGTTCATCAGACACCTGTTCTGCCAGCTCTCTTGTGGGGCAAAGAATCAGGGACTGAACCCTGTAGCGTCGGGTATCCATATTTTCAAGTAGACCTATTCCGAATGCTGCAGTTTTACCGCTGCCTGTTTTGGCCTGTGCCAGAACATCTTTTCCTTCCAGGATGGGTGGAATACTCTGTTCCTGAATGGGAGTCATAACCTCATAGTTAAGATCTTTAATTGTATCAAGAAGAGCTCTTGAGAGTGGTAATGTGTTAAATGCGTTCATTGGCTGAAAACTATCACAGAAAGAAGACTCTGCTCAACAGCTCTTAATTGCCTCAGCCGGTTTTTAATTATTTATTAATTTCATAATTATATCAGCAGCTTTTGCGGTATCTCCGTTATCAAAGTGAACCTGCCCCAGGGTATCCCGGGTTTTCTTTGAAAGACTGTAATCGTAGCATTTATCATAATAGCAGAGAACTATGGACGCTGTTTCCTGAAGATCAGACCTTTCCAGGGCTTTCAGTGCTTTTCTGTAATTCTCATCGCCAAGTCTCATATGTATCTTTTCAATTGCCTCTACCAGAGGATTGATTCCCAACTGCCCATATTCACTGCATAGTCTCTCTATTCTACTGTCACGATCCATTTCAACATGGACCTGAGGAGAATGGCTCATCTGTTCATATAGAATAGCAGGGAGGAGAACCTTACCTATATTCATACTTTCGTCTTCAACCCAAATTCTCTGTTCCGGATTAAAGGCTCTGATTTCTTCGGAAAGGCAGTTTTGAAAATACTCTGTTGAAGGTTGAGACTCCATACCGATAGAGCCGAAAGCAGACCCCCTATGATTAGCTAGAGCTTCCAGATCCAGCACCTGTTCACCCAACTCCACCAGTTTTTCAAGAATTTCAGTTTTTCCACAGCCAGTCCTTCCTCCTAAAATGACAAGGGAAAGTTTCTTTTCAAATGAACTGAGAACTGATCTTCTGTAACTTTTATAACCGCCCTTCAGTCTGAATACTATAAAACCGGCATCTTCCAGCAGCGATGCAAAACGGAGGCTTCTCAAACCGCCTCTGGCACATAATACCAGTATTTGTCTATCTACACCGGTGATTGATTCAGCCTGTTGGAGATAGTTTGGAATATTAGGTTCTGCAAAGCTCTCTCCAAGTTCGGTGGCAGCCTCCTTCCCCTCATGTTTATAGCTCCAGCCGATTCTGGCCCTCTCTTCATCTGTAAAAAGGGGAATATTTACACAACCGGGGATATGGGCATGGTCAAATTCTATGGGGGAACGAACATCTATATGAGGCACTTTATCCTTGAGTTCCATGAATCTATCTATATCAACTAATTCCATCATATATTTATCTTAACCCTTTTAAAATCACAGATCGGACAAGATTTCTGCCTTCTTCTTTGGCCCGGTACATACAGTTGTCTGCAGCCTTGATTATATCATTTAAAACGCTCTTGTCTTCAAATCCGGGAATGATGCTGCAGACACCGATACTTACACTTAGCCGAATGGTTTTACTGCCTATTGTGACTGAGAAATTTTCAATTGTATCTCTAATTCTTTCGGCCTGAGCCAGTGCCTCATCGACTGTCAGGTCCTGTAGTGATAACAGGAATTCCTCGCCGCCGTATCGACCATATGAGTCAGAACTGCGCTGCAGATTATCCCTCAGTACTGTTCCTATCATTTTTAAACATTCATCTCCAGCATCATGACCCCATGTATCATTGATTTTTTTAAAATGATCTGCGTCAAGAAGCATAATATGGATAAAGGAAGCTGTTCTCCTGCATTGCTTCCAGCCCTGCTCCATTACTGAGAGGATGTGGTTTCTATTGTATATACCCGTAAGGGTGTCATATCTGTTGAGCATGGTGAGTTCTCTGTTTTTTGTTCTGATTGTCTCCGCCTGAAAGGCATTGTTCAATGCTATAGCTGCAAAGGAGCAGAGCATTTCCATAAAGTCACGGTCCTCATCATTAAATTTATTTTTCTGACTGCTGTAAATTCCAATGGCTCCGCGCCCATATCCTGTTTCAAATGGAAGGCATAGAACAGAAGAAACTGAGAGGGCCAGCAGATTCTTATCATAAGAAGAAATATATCTCCCGATCTCTTTTTCGATATCATTTATCAGCAATCCTGAGTTATTCCCGGCAACCCATGATATGACCTCCCGTGGATTTTTGATTTCAAGTGAATCCAGGGTACTCATCTCTTCAGGGGATGTATATAAATCGACATGGAGACAATCATCGCCATCAGGTATTTCACCTATGACACAGACATCAATTGAGAATAGATTGAAAAAAGACCTGGAAAGAGTGTTAAGAATTTCTCTCCTTTCAAGAAAGGCTGTGAGTTCCTGCCCCATTTTGCTGATAGCGGCAACTCTTGTATTTGTTTTCCGGAGCTGTTCTGTTTCGAGGAGCCAGAGATTCTCTTCCAGATCCTCAGATTTCATTAAATCAGTCAATTGCTGATATCGCTTATATTGAGCCAGTGCTCCCGGGGCATTTCCTTTGAACTCTTCAAGCTGAGAAAGAAGTAAGTATATTTCTCTGTGACTGACTCTGTTTGAATCACTGATCAACTCATCAGCATTTTGAAGATTATCTTCTGCCATATGGTAATCTTTCAATTTTAAATACTGTTCGGCTATATGAATATATAGGTCGGGTCGCTGTCTTCTGTTACTTCCGGCACAGATATCAAGAGCACTTTGCAGTTTCAATATTCCCTGTTTATAATCATTCATCTGACCGTATGTCAGTCCCTGCTCTTCCAATATGGCAATCCTGGCATCCATCATCCCCTCTTCTCCAGCCTGATATAAAGCCTTATTGAGAAATTCCAGAGCCTTTTCATTCTGCCCCAGGGCACGGTATGTACAGCCAAGATTGTTTAAAACATTCACAGTCTTGTCTTCTGTTTTTAATTTAATAGAGTTCTGAAAGAATCGAAGGGCCTGATTGTATCTGCCTGATTTGTACTGAAGTATTCCCAGATAGTTCATTGCTGTATATTCCATGGATTTCAATGAATATATCTCGCAGTATTCCAGAGATTCCTGCAAATGTATAAATGCCTGCTTCATTTTACCAAGGCGAATATTTACAAGTCCGAGAGAATTAAGGACTGCAGCGTTCGCTCTGAAATCTGTTCCGATTTTATTAAAAATATGCTGTGCCTGTTTGAGTTTTTCAAGTGATTCTACAAGCTGTCCACGCTCCATATCAACAAGTCCGGAGTTCAACTGTCCCCAGGCGATACCGATGGTGTAATTTAAATCTGCAGCCAATAAAACTGCTTGTTCTGTCAGAGCTGCGGCCTTTTCAATATCACTGTAAATAATATCAAAGGCCTTTCTATTCAGCTTGTCTATTTGTAATTTATTCAAGTTTAACAATCCATTATTAAATATTGATTCACATTACCTTTACTGACTCATATTACCTTTAATAAGAGATCAGTAAAAGAGTTTCAGGGTATTCTCTAATCTAATATTTTCAATAATCTGTGAACAATAAGACCATAAAGCACTTAATGGATATAAACATTGTTTTAATATTCAACTCGTAGTATTTTCAATTCGTTATTTATTTATCTAATAAATCAGGAGATTGTTCAAATGAAATCATTTATCCGTTTAATGAGTGTGCTGCTGACAGCATCACTTCTTTTAATCAGCTGCGGAGGCAAAGACCTTTATACAGCTGGAACTTATACCGGTGAAGGACAGGGCCACGGTGGAACCATCGTGGTATCCGTAACCGTAGACAGCAAAGCTATCCAGTCAATCGAAGTTGTTGAGAACCCCGAATCAGAATTCAGCCTGAAACCAATTCAGACTCTCATCGAAAGAGCTGTTAAAGCCAACAGCGGCGATATTGACGCTGTAAGCGGTGCATCTGAAACTTCAGCAGGCATGCTTGCTGCAATTAACGGTGCTCTGGCAAAGGCTGCTACAGGAAATACTGCAGCAATATCAGATAATAAAGATGCAAAATCTACTGCAAAAGATGAGACAACAGATATCGTTATCATCGGAGCAGGTGGAGCAGGTTTATCCGCGGCAAAAATTGCAGGAGATGCGGGTGCCAGGGTTATTGTTCTTGAAAAAATGCCCTTTGTAGGTGGAAATACCAACTATGCAACCGGAGGCCTTAATGCCGCTGAAACCGAGCAGCAGGCTGCCCTGGGAATCGAAGACTCTGTAGAGCAGTTTTATGAGGACACTATGAAGGGTGGTAAAAACCTGAATAATCCTGAACTGGTAAAGGTTCTGACACAGAACTCTGCAGATACAGTTAAATGGCTGATCTCCCTGGGTGCAGATCTTACAGATGTAGGCCGCCTTGGTGGAGCCACAAACAATCGAACACATAGACCCACCGGTGGTGCCGGTGTAGGTGCACATATTGTAAGCGTACTTGATAAGGTTGCCGAAGAAGTATCTGATATCAGAACTAACAGTAAAGTAGTTGCCATCACTTCTGACGCAAACGGTGTAACCGGTGTTGATGTTGAGAGTGAAGATGGAAACTACCATATAACTGCTAAAGCAGTTATCGTAGCTACCGGTGGATTCGGAGCCAGTCAGGAAAAAGTTGTCCGTTTTAAACCTGAATTAAAAGGATTCGGAACTACAAACCATCCCGGTGCAACAGGTGATGCTTTTGACCTGGTAAGACCTCTTAATGTTGCACTTGTTGATATTGAGCAGATCCAGACTCACCCCACAGTTGTTCCTGTTAAAAACAAGATGATTACAGAAGCAGTCCGTGGTAACGGTGCAATTCTTGTAAACAGAGATGCTGTACGTTTCATATCTGAACTGCAAACAAGAGATGTTGTTTCTGCTGCAGAACTTGAGCAGACTGGAAAAACAGCCTTCCTGTTCTTTGATCAGGGAGTCAGGGAATCTCTTTCAGCCATCGAGAAGTATGCAAAAGCCGGATATCTTACAGAAGCTGCTTCCATTGCCGAATTGGCTGGAAAGATGGAACTGAATGCCGCTGCTCTTGAAGCAACTGTGAATCAGTACAACAGCTATGTAGACGGTGGATCTGATCCTGACTTTGACAGATCCGACCTTCCCAGAAAACTGGAAACCGGACCCTACTACATGGTAGAAGTCGGTCCTGCAGTTCATCACACAATGGGTGGTCTTAAAATTGATACTGAGACCCGTGTCTATACAGAAGACGGAGAATGGGTCAGTGGACTCTTTGCAGCCGGTGAAGTTACCGGTGGAGTTCACGGAGCCAACAGACTGGGTGGAAACGCCATGGCTGATATCACAACTTATGGACAAATTGCAGGAGCCCAGGCTGCCGCGTACATAAAATAATTTAAGTTATTCCTTCGGGGGGCGGCACAGCTCAGCTGAGCTGCCCCCTTTTTATTTACCGGCTCTATGCCTATACTTTAATACGATGAAATTGAATCAGAAAATATCCCTCTCTTCTGGAATTTACACAACCACCATGATCATTCTCATCGGTGTATTAGTATTCCTGCAGTGGTTCAGCACCCTTAAAAATCAGCTGGAATTATCAGCAAGTGATCTTGCAGTAACCATTTCAGAGATGGAATCCATACAATATAACCTCACCCGTTCCAACGGGAGTATTCCCATACAGAGGAAGACTGAAGAGCTTAAGCTCTCCACCAGAACCCAGTACATTCATGTACTCAATAAAAGTGGAATATACTATGCCCATACCTACCCGGTATTCCTGGGCAGTGCTGAATCAGATAAATTTCTCCTTGATAAACTCTCAGACCCTATGCAGGGCGTTTCCATCAGACAGACAGAATCATATCCCCTTCCCTCGGTTGAAGCCATTGCACCTGTCTACTATCAGGGTGAGCTTGTTGGACTGGTTATTACCGGGATGCTCAACGGCCGTGCCTATCAGGATATCAGGATGAATCAGGAGACCCTGATTCTGTTTCTGATCCTTGCCGTATTTATAAGTCTCTACTCTTCCGGACGACTCTCATCCAATATAAAGAAATCGATGCACGGAATGGAACCAAGTGAAATCTCTAGACTTCTCGGTCAGCGGGCCATGACTCTTGAGAATCTGAAGGAAGGGATCATCACCATTGACCAGGATGGCAGAATCATCTATTTCAATGATTCTGCCAGAAAGCTTGCCGGTATGACTGATGCGGATCTAAATCGTCCTGGGGAGCAGTATTTCTTCGGCAAGGAGTTTTTTGAATGTCTGGATCAGAAAAATCCACTGGATACTGAACTGATCACAGCAACAGGACTGACTCTTCAAAGCCATTTTGAACCCATATTGGGAGATCAAGGTTCTACTGTATTGGGTGCGACTGTATTGATTGAAGATCTGACAGAAGTAAGGGCCAGAGCAGAAGAACTGACCGGAATAAGACAGATCAATGAAGGACTTCGTGCACAGAATCATGAGTTTCTGAACAAACTCCACACCATATCAGGTTTGATCCAGCTGCAGGAATATGATGAGGCCATCGGGTTTATCAATGGAATAAGTCATAAAAGAAAAGAGATGACCGTGAAACTGGGCAGCAGAATTAAAGACCCCTCAGTGGCTGGTCTGCTTCTTGGAAAATATAATAAATCACAGGAACAGAAAACGGGTTTCTATGTGGATGATTCAAGTATTCTCAGAACCGGTAACGGAATGACTGATATGATCAATCTGATTATGGGTAATCTTATTGAGAACAGCCTGGAAGAACTGAGTAATGTCAGCGGAGGATCTATCAGAGTGAGGATTCATGAAGGTTCATCATGGCTTACACTACAGATCAGAGACACAGGTTCGGGAATAGAAGATCAGGAACAGGTCTTTCAGAAAGGATTCAGTACAAAGGGGCCTGACAGGGGAATTGGTCTCTACCTTATCAGGAAGAGGATTCTTCGTGCAGCCGGAACAATCGAAATTCAGTCAGTTCCGGGGGATACTCGTTTTACTGTAAGACTCCCCCTCGTTAACAGGAAGGAAATATAATGAATATTCTCATAGTCGAAGACGATCCCATGGTTGGACAGATCAATATGAAATTTGCAAGAAAACTCCCGTTTGTAATGGATTGTGATATTGCGATAGACCCGGAAGAAGCGAAAAAAATGCTTATTGAGAACTCATATGATCTTCTATTGCTTGATGTCTATTTCCCTTCAGGAAGAGGTCCCGATCTTCTGCAGTGGATACGCAATGAAGCAATTGCTATACAGGTTATCTTTATCACCGCTGACAACAGCCAGGAAACTGTGGAGCGTGCAACTCATCTGGGAGCCCTGGACTATCTTGTAAAACCTTTTACCTTTGAGCGCTTCAGTATTGCACTGGAGGAAGCACAGAATATTCTCCACTCTATCAGCAGCAGTGGAGAATTTAACCAGGAGAGCCTGGACAGGGTCTTTCAGAGAGATAGTGAACACTCTCCTGTGCAGAACAATGACCTGGATAAAGGAATGAGTTACAAAACCTATGAAATGGTTAGAGGAGAGATATCTCTGATGACTGACTTCTTTACCGCCGAAGAGATGGGAGAGAAGCTCGGGATGGCCAGAGTCACAATAAGACGCTATCTGGACTTTATGGAAAAACAGGATCTACTGGATGTCTCACTCCAATATGGAAAAGTGGGAAGACCCCAGCATTACTATAGATTAAAGAGGAAAAAATGAGGGGCCTTACTGCCGCATTCCTGATAATCCTCTCAGTATTTATTATTGTAATTTCTCCAGGGCATCTGCCGGAAAGGACAGATGTTGTGATTATCGGTGCAGGTGCAGCTGGAATGAGAGCCGCCATAGAGAGCAGAAAGTATACAGACAATATTATCCTGCTTGAAAAAATGTCCTATCCCGGTGGGAACAGCAATAAGGCCACTGCCGGATTCAATGCTGTAATGGATACAGATGATCTTGATGATTATATTCAGGATACCCGGGAGGCCGGGGGATATATAGGAAACAGCAGTCTTATAAAAATTCTGGGAGAAAAGAGTTCAGAAGCTCTGTCGGATCTTAAAGCCATGGGAGCTGATATGGAAGACCGGGGACTCCTTGCAGGGCACAGCAGCAGCAGAACCTACCGTCCATCAGGAGGTTCACCTGTAGGACGTGAAATCAGTTCTATTCTGTATAAAACTGTCAGAGAAAATGAGATTGATATACGTGTAGAAAATAGAGCTCTCTCCATAACCCGTTCAAAAAAGAAACTACAGGTACTGGTTAAAAACCAGACCGGCAGAGAATACAGGATTCTGGCGGATTCAGTAATAATTGCAACGGGAGGCTTCGGAGGAAGCCCTGAAATGGTTGCCCGATTCAATCCTGATCTCAAGACATTCCACACCACCAACAGTGCCGGTGCTACAGGAGACTTTATCACCCTGACACAAAACCTTCCGGTTCAGATGATAGATCTGGGGGAAATTCAGACTCATCCAACAGTCGAACCTGAGTTCAGTATCCTGATCACTGAAGCTCTCAGGGGAAACGGCGGGATACTCCTGAACAGCAGGGGCCAGCGCTTTACTGACGAAATGGATTTCAGGGAAGAGCTGAGTGCTAGTATTCTGAATCAGAAAGACAGATTTGCCTGGCTGATATTTGACCAGAGTGTCAGGGAGAGTCTCAAATCATCTGAATACTATATCAGCAACCAGCTGACCAGAGAGGGAGAGACAGTCGGGGAACTTGCAGAACAGATTGTCCTGCCTGCTTCGTTTCTAAGTTCCAGCCTTGAAAAATGGAATTTATCTGTTCTAAATGGAGAAGATAAAGACTTTCACAGAAGAGACCTCAGAGTCCCTCTTGAAACGCCTCCCTACTTTGCCATCAAGGTTACTCCGGGGATTCACTACTGCATGGGAGGCCTGGCAATTGATGAGAAGAGCAGAGTCCTTGATACAAATGGCACTCCTCTTGAAGGCCTCTATGCAGCCGGTGAAGCAACCGGCGGGATTCACGGAATGGACCGACTGGGAGGAAACTCCCTTACCGATGCCCTGGTCTTTGGGGAAATAGCCGGTTATGAAGCGGCCCATTATGCATTGAAATAGTGAAGCTGCCTAATCGTTCCAGGGGCATAGCCGTGTTTCAATCATATCAAGACAGCTTAGTAACAGATAAGATAAGAGTCCCAGAGCAAGAATCCCCGAAAACATCATTGGGTAATTGATCATAACCCAGCTGTTCATAATGAAATAACCAAGACCATAACTGGTAGCATAGTTCTCAGCAAAGAAGAGTACTGCCATCCCTATGCCTACAGAGATTCTCAAGGCACTGAATAGACTGGGAATGGTACTTGGTAAGTAAAGTTTCAAGAATTTTCTTCCAGGAGAAAGTCCGAGAGTATCTGCTGCAATATGATATTCCGCCGGAATGCTCTTTACCCCATCCCGTACAGCAATAAGAAGCTGAAAGACAATGACTGTCCAGAGCAGTAGAATTTTGGAAAGATCACCTAATCCGAAAAGGACCATAAAAATCGGCAGAAAAGCGATCTTGGGAAGTGGGAAAAGAAGATACACAACCGGAGACAGCAGACGGTCGGCACGGGGAAGAACTCCTGCTGCTATCCCAAGGGGAATGGCGGGCAGCAGAGCCAGAAGAATGGCGCATACAAACCTCATCAGACTATATAAAGCATGGAGTATAATGGTCCCCTTCATTACCAGAGAGCCGAATAGTATAAGCACTTCATGAGGAGGTGGAATGAGTCTCTGATCCACCGAATAGCTCAGGATATACCAGAGAACCAGGATAATGAACAAACCATAGAGATGAGCTGAAAGTTTCTTTTTCATACAGCAGCCACCTCTTTCAGAGACTCCCGCAGTTTCAGAACTTCGGAATAGAAACTCTTATGATCTCGAGCAGCAGTATCAGGATAGAACGGATTTTTGTGAACAGCATGAATTCTTCCCTCTCCCATGACCAGAATTTCCTGTCCCAGAAAGAGTGCTTCTTCCATACTATGGGTAACAAATAAAGTTGTCACAGGATTCCGGGTCTGAATACGAAGAAGAAGATTCTGCATAGCTTCTTTGGAAAACTCATCCAGTGATGCTGTCGGTTCATCCAGAAGAAGAAGATCAGGTCTTTGTATCAATGTTCTGGCCAGAGAAATCCTCTGCCTCTCACCGCCGCTCAATCGCGAAGGATAACGGGAAGCCGTCTCTGCCACTCCAAGCTCATCCATTAAATCCATCGCCTGAACCTCAGTCTCTCCGCTCTTTCGATCTACTCCCAGCAGGACATTATCGAGGGCCGTAAGCCAGGGATACAGAGCATCCTTCTGCTGCACCAGACCAATCCGGACTGTTTCACCACCGGTCTCAACTGAACCGCAATCGGGCTTAAGCAGCCCGGCCATGGTATGAAGAAGAGTGGTCTTTCCGCAACCTGATGGGCCGATAACTGCACGGGTCTCACCACGGGGAATGGTCAGATTAAGGTTAAAAATACCCCGGGAAGAACTGTACTGTGTGGTCAGATTGCGGATATATACCATGGTTATGAGTTTATTGCTTCACAAAGCTCCTGTCCACCATATCCGA
The DNA here is from genome assembly GCF_003346715.1 of Oceanispirochaeta sp. M1. Taxonomy (NCBI): domain Bacteria; kingdom Pseudomonadati; phylum Spirochaetota; class Spirochaetia; order Spirochaetales; family Spirochaetaceae; genus Oceanispirochaeta; species Oceanispirochaeta sp. M1. The sequence continues at coordinate 49,580 of NZ_QQPQ01000012.1, read as the reverse complement.
GGGAGAGACATCAAGCTTCTGGTCCACAATTCCATTTGTCCAGCTGATAATTCTGTTCAGGTATGCATCATCGGGCAGTCTTGCTTCATGATATTCAGGCAGATTCATAAGATCCCGGAGTCCAGGCTTAAGATTAGGAATTGATTTAATAAGAATATCCCTTGCTGCATCTTCTGACCCGCGTATATCAGCAATAGCCATATTATAAGCCATATGAAAGCGCTGAACAGCTTCGGCCTTATTATTAATTGCATTACCCGTAAAAACCATAACATCAGGACTGAAGCCATCAACTGGTTCATAGATCAGTTTTTCAAGTCCCTTCATGGCTCCAACTGAAGCTATTGGTTCGGGAAAAAGCCCCATATCCAGCTGCCCGGAAGCAAGGGCTTCGAGTCTGGCGGGAATTGAGTTTATATAAACCTTTTCTATCTCATAATCAGATCCGATCCACTGATCAACAAGAAAGTTGGATACACTGATCTCCATCATTCCCACTTTCAATGCTTTCTTATCTGCTGCTCCGGGAACAGCTAAAAGTGGAAACATACCGTCTGTCAGCATGGTGGCTTTGAAATCAAAACCGCCTGAAACATTGACTGCCACCGCTACAAGATCTGTCATGGTTCCGTCAATTTCACCGCTCTGCAGGGCACTCTGCCTGTTCTGGGCATTGGTAAAAATAGTAATACTCAGATCAAGACCAAGTTCATCAAAGTAGCCTCTCTCCTTTGCAAGAAAAATCGGCGCCGTATCCACTGCGGGCATCAATCCGATACTCAGGGACAGAACTTCAGGTGCAGTATTACGATCCTCTACGACAGTAGAAGTTTTTTTTTCACAGGAGGCAAAAGCTAGTGCTGTTACCAGTAGTGGAATGATCCATAGTTTTTTCAAGGTTATCTCCATATTCAAATAATGTAATTTCAGTCGAAATATAACATTTTCATTTAGATCAGAACAGACATTTTCAGGAGATCAAAAAGATCAAAATTCTATAAAGGCATAACACTATTTACAGAAAGCTCCGGATTCCCTATTATCAGCCTATGTCAATTTCATATAATAATATAAGTACCTGGTTTAAAGAATTTATAACTGCTCTCAGAGTCCTCTCACTGACTCTCGCTCTTGGGGCTACCAATATCGGAATTATAGCGGCCTACCGGGATGGGACTATGAAAGATCCATCCTCACTGAGGACGATTATCCTTGTATTACTTATCACAATTGCCGGACTGGCATCCCAGGCGGGAGCGAATCTTATAAATGACTATTTTGAAGGTTCATTCAAATATAAAGATCCATCTATAAAGAAGTTTCGTTTTCTGGGACAGAACAGATCAGTCTTTGATATTTTCGTATTTATTTCCGGACTGGCGGCATTGGGCCTGGCCGCTCTGATCGGGATCTATCTGATATATATTACTGACTGGAAAATGCTTGCCATCGGTCTGACAGGAATAATCGGCTCATATGCGTATACAGGAGAGCCCTTTGTCTATAAGACCAAAGGACTGGGTGTCATACTCTCTTTTATTCTTATGGGCCCTCTTATGCTGCTGGGAGCCTACTACCCTTTTTCAGGTACTCTCAGCTGGTATCCCATAATTATAGGTATGCCCATCAGCATGCTGGTTCCGGCAATGATGCTCAGTAATGAAATGAGGGATTTCAAGAGAGATAAGAGATTGAGTATGGGAACTCTCAGCACCCTGATAGGGAGCAGAGCCAGTTTGAAACTTTTTGACATACTTGTATTTGGAAGTTTTGCGTTGACAGTTCTCTATACAGTGCTGCATATCTATCCGATTCAGACACTGATGATATTCCTGTTCTTTCCTATCGCAGTAAAGGCACACGGCCTTGTAGCACGCTTTGAAAGACTGAGCATTCCCTGGACCAACAGACTGCATCTGGCTTATCTGGGCCTTCTGACAGTAACTCTGCTGATCTTTTAGGGCGCTCTATCTTTTTTATTTCTTTTTAGTCTTCTTTGCCTTGTCCTTTAACAGATCTGCAAAGGGATTGTAGGTATCAGTTTCCGGTTCAAGATACTTCTTGTACTCAGCTGATTCCTCAGTCATAGAAACAGGTTTCAAAGAGATTCTCTTTCTCTCAACATCAACGCTGTTAATCTGTACTGAAAGGGTCTGTCCCTGTTTCAGAATATCCTCGGGATTATCATCTCTGGAATCTGTTTTAAGATCAGAAATATGAATAAGTCCGTCCAGACCTGGTTCCAGATTTACAAAAGCACCGAAATCGGTAATACGAACTACAGTTCCGCTATGTTTTGAGTCAGCTTTATATTTATTTTTTGCATCATCCCAGGGGTCGGAAAGAAGAGCCTTCATACTCAGAGTAATACGCTCGCTCTGCCAGTCCAGTTTTATAATAGAAGCTTCAACTTCCTGTCCCACAGTAATAACTTTATTAATATCATGCACTCGGCTTCTACTGATCTCAGAAATAGGCAGAAGAGCCTGAACGCCGTCAAGATCCACAAAGGCACCAAAATCCTGAACCCGTGTAACAGATCCTTTTATAACCATCTTCTCTTTTAATTTCTTTTTAAGTACTTCAACCTGTTTCTTATGCTCTTCTTCAAGAATCGCTCTGTTTGAAACAAGAATATTGCGGCCATTCTCACTATGTTCCATTATTTTGAAGGTCATATGTTTACCAACATATTCAGAAGCATTCTCAACACGTTTCTGACCCATCTGAGAATAAGGGCAGAAGGCTCTGGATTCACCGATTTTTACTGCAAATCCACCTTTAATTTCTTTTTCAACAACACCTTCAACGGGTATTCCGCTGTTGAAAGCATTCTCCAAAATGGCCTGTCCGGCCTTATTGCCGCTGATTTTAGTAGTGAACTGCATTTCACCGTTCTTTGCCTGAAGAAAGTAAACCTTGATCCGATCCCCTTCTTTAACAGAAAGAGTTCCGTCTTTATCGGTCAACTCCTCTTTTTCAAGGACACCTTCACTCTTTCCGCTTAACTGCAGAAAAATACTGTCACCTGAAATTGAAACAATGTCTGTTTCTATGGCCTGTCCGGGCTCCATTGATTCTATCGCGGAATAGCTGTCTTCAAAAAGTGCTGCGAAATCTTCCTCAGCAGCATCTGGTTTATCATTACTCATATCTTTATTTTCTCCATATATTTATTTAGAATTTAGTAGTATCTATTATATCAGTAAAACATAGGTACATTACAATATACCTTTACCTGTCTAAAGGACATGAATTGACATAGATTTAAGCTTTTTCCGTTTTATTGGACTTGAATGCATATTTGGAGAAGGAAAAAGGGATATCCTTCATTTATGATCCCACCCGGTAATTACAGCGAAACTCCCGGAAAATGACTTCGACTTCCAAAGTAAATTTCGAAAGGATTTCATAATCAGAATCTGTTCAGTATAGTGAAATAAGTAAAGCCTGACGATATTTTATCTATTTTTAAGATATTGAAGATAGTGAGGTATTTCGCCGATTGATACCAGTTTATCAATAATCATAACCAGCCAGCTTTCCGGATATCGGGGAGGAATAAGTGTCAGGGGAAACATATGGCGGCGTATTATATCCTGCTCTTTCCTGTTTAACTTGAATCTTTTCTCAGCATTATTGAGAGCTGTCAAGGGATGAGTAAAACCATGTCTCTTATGGATTTCGTAAAACTTTCGGTCCGGATAGATACAAACCTTATTCCAGTCATATAAAAAGAAATCATGAAGTAAGGCCCCTCTGGCCAGAGAGACAGCATCCATATTCAGACGACGTCCCCATTTCCATGAAACAAATGACACCTTAAGACTGTGGTGAAGAATACTCTGCCCATGATGATTGATATGACCCAGCTTCTGTACATCTTCATTTTTCATGATTTCCCTGGTGATACTATAAAATTCCGGATCTAATATTTTATTACTCATATGATTTCCCACTCAATTGCTCTCTAAACAATACTAAAATATAAACAATAAGGAATTATAAACCCAGGCTAATTACATACTTCACTCAGAAAATTCAAACAGCCTCTCTGCACTGTTTCCCTTCTCATCAACAATACTGACCCGGTGCGTACCTGGTTCAGACTGTATTCCCATCTGATGATTAAATCTTGTATATCCGATGTAATTTCCATCCAAATGCCAGTATAACAAGCTCTGATTGTCTCTAAGGGCAGCTTCAAAGACAACTTCTCCCATTTCACCATCAAAAAGCCTCGGTATTTTAACTACAGCAGCATCAGAGGGAGGATATATGAAAGAGATACCCCGACCCTGTTCCACATTCCCCTTAAACGGCGGTAGAGGAATATAATTGTTATGGATACGGCGATAATAATACTCCTGGACAGGTGGCAGCACAAACCAGTTCAGATGCGTCATATCACGTACAGAACTTGTACGGCTATCGACCCGATATACCCCCTCCTTATCCAGATGAATAAGAGTATGGTAGGGACAGGTTACTGTACTGACTCCCTTGATAGGTATAAGCCGTTCTTCAAAGGGACAGTTCGGACCGGCTTTATACCCGCTGACCGTACAAATTTTCTCCAGCTGCATTCCATCAAGAGATCTGTTGAACCAGTCCTGATCATTTGATGGATCAAAGGGTAATTGCCGAATCAGATCAAAGAGAAGAGGAGCTGCAGCCTTCAGACCATTTATGCCGGGCCGGCCTTCACCATCAGCATTTCCTACCCAGACACCTACCGCATACCTGGGAGTAACTCCTATTGCCCAGGCATCCCGTCCTCCCATACTGGTTCCCGTTTTCCAGGCTACATCCCGAGAGTTCTGAAAATATTCCCATGAAGCTTCCGGGCGCACAAGGTTTTTCATGGCTTCAAAGGTAAACCACAAAGAAGCGGCATCAGGAGAATCAAGCTCACGATGGACCGGTTCATTATCAGGATCATACCGCAGATCAAAAAAAGGTGCCTTGTCATCAGGGTTCTTCACCCTCCGTCCTAACCCGGCAAAGAGTGCGGTGAGCTCCCAGAGTGAAGATTCTGCTCCCCCTAGAATAAGAGCAAGCCCGTAATGATCTGCCGGCTGTGGAAGGGATAATCCCATAGCCTTCAATTCACTGTGAAAACGGTGATAATTATAGTCCTGCAGAAGATACACAAAAGGCACATTGAGGGAGCGGATCAGGGCATTTGATGCCGGAACAGCCCCATCAAAACTGTGATGAAAATTCTCAGGTGAATAGGTTCCGAAGGAGACTGGAGTGTCCTTTATCATCTGATCCGGAAGAATCAATCCGTCCTGCAGACTTAAGGCAAAAAGGATGGGTTTAAGAAGGCTCCCGGTACTTCTGGATGCAGTAATAATGTCAACAGAATGACCATGTATACTGCTGCCGTCATCAGGACTGTTTCCTGCATAGGCAAGAACATCTCCACTCTCCAGATCTGCTACCAGAACGGCTGCGTTGTAGATACCCCGGTAACTGAGACTCCTGCTATGACGCATGACCTCTTTCTGTACTGTGGCCTGAAGAGAACGATCCAGGGTGCTCTTCTGCAGCAGCCCTTCACCCTTCTCAAGGATAACTCTTTGAAGTAGATGGGGAGCCATAGATGGTAGTGGCAGCGGCTTTTCCGGTAAAGGTTCCTCAAGAGCCAAAGAGAGGCTCAGGTCATCAAGTTCTCCCCTGGAAGCCAGTGATTTTAAAAGATTATTCCTTTTTTCAATCAGAAGGTCTCGATTCTTTCCGGGATGCATAAGTGAGGGGGCATTGGGAAGAACTGCAAGGAGTGCAGATTCAGCCCAGGAGAGCTCCTCACTGTTTCTATTCCAGTAGCGCCATGCCGCAGCAGAGAGACCCACCGTATTCCCGCCATAGGGTGCGTTGGAAGCGTAATAGAGAAGGATGTCTTCCTTACTATTAAGGAGTTCCAGTTTCAGGGCCTGCATGGCTTCAAGAGCCTTGACAGGAACTGTCCGGGGACGCTCGGGGTGAGCAAGACGTATGACCTGCATGGAGATAGTGCTGGCTCCGCTTAATACTTCACCGGCCCTGATATTGATATAGAGGGAACGTAACACTGCCGGAAGATCCACACCCGGATGATAATAAAACCTTTTATCTTCAAAGCGGATAACACAACTCTTATACTTATCCGGAATATGAGATTCCGGCGGAAAGCGCCACTGTTCATCCGCTGCAATCCTGGCACCCATAAGTCCATCTTCCCGATCCAGCAATACCGTGGACCGGGGAGTATCAAACAAAGGCCGCGGCAGAGGAATCAGCAGGATCAGTATAAAAAGCCCCGGAACCGCGACAGCAGTATATCTCAAAAGCTTTTTAAACCTGTGGTTCACCTAACCTCAACTTTCCGGCCGGCCTTAACAGCTGATACCGTATCATCATACATGGCACTGCAACGGATAGAGGGTTGATAGTATGTTCCACGGTATGATGCATTTAGAAGAACACTGAAAACCTTTGTTTCTCCCCGGGCAAGATCAAAATAAGTGTAAATCCTGTCATCTCTGATATCCTGATAATCGAACTGACCTTTATTTCCTCCACTCTGTGATGTAAAGAGTCTTGGATTTATGATTTCCCATCCCGCAGGAAGGATCTGTTCCAAGGCAAGGTTTTCACGTTCAGGCTGACCATTGGGATTAGATATCTTAATTTCCATAATAAAATCAGTACCTGATGTAATGCTTTCTGATGAGAATGATTCTCCGCTATTCTTAGGTTTATAAGATACACGCAGATTCAGATTTGATTCTTCATCCCGGTCTTCTCCCTGAAGGGGTATTCCACTTGATACAAGGTTTATATACAGTAGATCTCCCCCTTTGTTCTCAAGATTCAGAGCCCCTTTCTTTGATGGCAATTCGACAAAAGAGTATTGTGATTCAGCTTGAACCCTTTCCTCAGAACCTGAATCAATGCTCCAGCTGAAAACAGGATGTTCCTTACCTGCATCTTCTCCCAGCCACTTACTGATACTCAGCAATGTATAAGCTGTGGTCTGTGTACTCATCCACTCATTTGATCCAAGTTTTGCAGCCAGTGAATTAAACAGTTCTTCACCTGCTTTCCTGTTATTCATCAAAGTCAGTGCTTCCAGAACAAGAGCCTGATCCCTCTGGGCTGTACCGAAACTGTCAGTTTCAAAACTGGTACTGATCCGGGTAGAAGCCCCTTTGGTCAGTTCCTTAGCGGCATCTGTACGACCAGCAAGAACATAGGCAGAGGCCAGTTTCCAACGGGCTGCATCGGTGAGGGCATCAGAATCTTTCAGACGGTTCATACCGGCCATATCAGCCTGACCGGCAAGGCCCAGAGTATAGAGTCTGTATGCCTGGTTCAAAGAACTCTCATTTCCTCCGGGACGCCAGAGATTTGATGCTGTTTTCTGGTAGGAAATGAAGTCTGTAATAATACCAGAGGGAACATGGTATCCCGCTTTCTGAGCCTCCAGCAGGAAGTGTCCGGCATAGCTTGTTCCCCAGGGGCTTGGATTCGATGATCCTGACCAATAGGAGAACGCACCATCTTTTAACTGAAAGCGTTTAAGCTTCTCAATTCCATCCCGAAGATTCTTCTCCAGATCTGTAAAACGGGTTTCTGATAGCTCAGCCAACTGAGGAAGGTATAGTTGAGGGAAGATAGAAGATACGGTCTGTTCAACACAGCCATGGGGATAGCGAATAAGGTAGTCCAGTCTTTTCTCAAGGTTGATAGGAGGGAGAGATGAGACTTCCAGAATTTGTGAAAATTGATTTTCCAGACCGAAAGGCTGGAGAGGAATAATCATATTCTTTCCGGGTTCAAGAACGACTGCGGTGATCCTTGTGGTGGGAGGATTTGAAGGGCGGACATTAAACTCAATCTTCTGTTCTGCTTTTTCACCGTCCATCTCTGCCATGAAATGAACCCGTACAGGACCAGTTTCACCCCTGGATCTGGCTTTAAAATATACATAGTCATCTGAAGGACTGTCAAAGACGATATCCTTACTGCTCTCTTCAAGAATTTCGAGAGGACCACTGACAGAAACACTTACCCTGGCGACTCCTCCTTTCTCAGAGAGAGAAAATACATTTACAGGTAATAAAATCTCTTCATCAGGTCCCAGAACCCGCGGCAATGTACCGAGAACCATAAGATCACTACGGACAGGAACTGTTTTTTCTGTATGCCCGTATGAGCCCTTTGCAGCTGCAACAGCCATTATTCTGACGGATCCCACATAGAGGGGCATCTCAAACTCATGTTCGGCAGTCTCCCCTTCTTCCAGTTCAAAGGGACCGAAGTATCGGACAACCGGTTCAAATCGGCTGGCTTTTTTGGGGGGCTCAGGATCTGCTCCTTCACCTCCCCCAATGGATAAAAGAGTTCCGAAACTACCCGCCCTTGCTGCAATAAGATCATCAAAAATATCCCATGTTTTTACACCAAGGGTCTCTTTGGCATAGAAAGTAGACCAGGGATCAGGAGTTTTATAATTAGTAAGATCCAGTAAACCATCGTCAACAACAGCAAGGGTATAGGCCATGGACCGTCCCTGTTTCTCTGAAACAGTAATTGAAACCTGCCCCTGAGGTTCAAACTGAGAAGCCGACTTCAATACAGGTTCTAATCTGGTAGCCGGATCGCTTACATTTAAAGGTATGATTCCATACATCCTGACAGGCAGATCATTTGAGCTCCCCCCATAGGGCTGCACATAACTTGCATGGACATAAACCGTAGGAGCCATAGAGGGCTCAATTGGAAATTCAACTTTCGTCTGGCCACTCAAAGAGGGCACCCACCAGGAATTAAGGACTCCCGTTGCATCTTCAAGACTGATTAGAATCCGTCCGCCCTCCTCACTGGGGATAGTGAAAACGGCCTGTTCTCCGGTTTTATAATCTTCCTTCTCTGCATAGAAACTCAAACGGGATATGGAACTTCCTCTTTGGGGAGAACCTGCCCAACCGGGCCAGTCAATATAAACAATTTTACCCGTTGAATGACCGGAAACAGGATCAATTACCCTGATTAGATAACGTCCCCATTCAGGATAGTTAATCTGGAATGACCAGCTTCCTTTTCCGGCATCAAGTTCTATCTTTTCTCTAACCAGGGCCTGCCGGTAATTCCTGGAAACAAACCGGGCCAGATCTTCTTCCGAACGATCCCACCACCACTTCCAGTCCAGTTTGTACATCTCAACATCCAGAGTTTCCCGCTCAGAGAAACTGCCGTCTCTATTCAGGCTGATAATATCCAGTTCGTGATCTTCATCTGTAAGAAGCATGCCCCGCTGTATATCTCCAGCAGGTGTTTTGATTCCGACATAAGTCTCATAGGGAGACAATGAAAGAATATTCCGCGTGATGCTGAAGTCACCACCTTCCTCAAAGACCTTGGTCTGAAGATCTACCTTCATAAATCCGGCACTTTTACCTTCAAAAGGGATGGGGAGACGAATATCCGCATGTCCCTGAGAATCAATCTGCCCTGAAAAAACAGTTTCTGCGGGAGAATAAAAAGATTTTCCCGGATCATCAAACTCAAATGAAGAATAACCTTTGAAACTTGTTTTTCGTGAACTGAGAATCATATCTGTCTCTGTTTTCATATTCCTGGCCACGGCTCCGTGTAGCCAGCGGACTTCCATGGGAATAAGAGTTAATTCTGAAACAAGGGGTTCTGCGGGACTGTCCAGAATAATTTTCAATCTATTGGGTTTTACAGTCTCAATCCGGATAACTTTTGTAAAGACACTCCCTCCGACAGTAACTTCAGCGGTCCAGAATCCTGTTGGCGCCTCTTTGTCTGTCTTAACCTGAAACCTGTACATTCCACCCACTGATGATGTGGAGATCTTCTTCTGGACTCTTTTACCATCGGGATCCAGGAGTTCAAAAACAACCGGATGATCTTCAGGAAGTTTACTAAGTTCATCCTGAAGAATAAATCCCATATAGATGTCATCACCGGGACGCCAAACTCCCCTCTCACCATAAATAAATCCCTTAAGACCTTCCTTGACATCACCGCCCTCAACCTCAAAATCACTAACAGACAGAGAGGAACCATCATCAACACGCATCCAGCTGCTCATACCATCACTTGATGCCTGCAGGGCAAAGGGTACTCCTTTGGGAGTTAGGTAGATATAACCTGCCGAATCACTGATCCCCCGGGCTATTTCCTGCTGTTGATAATCAAAAAGAACAACATCGGCACCGGCCACTGGCTCTGCACTGTTGAGATCTGTAACATAAACAGTCATACCGCTCACATCAGATTTCTTGGCAATAACACCAAGGTTGGATGAGAGAAAACTGACTTTATCAGTGCGTCTGGCATAATAAGTATTGGAACAGGGATCATCCCGGTTCTGCCAGTCTGAATAGTAATAATTATCCCAATTACTGCCATAGGAAGGACCTACCCACTCCGACTTATTCAGAGGAAGATCGTCCTCTTCACTGTGATTTCCCTCACAGGGATATAGAGATTGAGAGCGTCTGAATGATAAGCGAAGCTGGTAGAGAGCTCCCGGCTCCGGTGAAACCCAGGGTGAAAGATCCAGTTCAAATGTATTTATTACATTCAGGTTATCAACACCTCGCCCCTCAAGACTCACTGTTCGAAAGGCAATAGGCTGACCTACCCGGTTCATATTGTAGCCGCCCTTTATATCCATGTTATCCTGGAGAAACTGAACCATATTGTTTTCATACACTCTGATTATTTCGATATCAACGGCTTTGAGTGAGACAGCTTCCATGGGAATAAGAAACCCCTCTCCTGTGGGAAGCAGACCGCCCTTGGTAAGAAACTCCGCCATGGGTTTTTCCTGAGATGTTGGAATCTTAAAAGCTACATCACGCCCCAGGAGAGTTCCCTTCTCATCCTTCAGAGAGGAATTGATTATAAGCTCTTTATTATTGATACTCAGCCTTTCATAGAAGATGATGATACGGCTGTCCTGGATTTTTAGACTATGAATCTCCTGATTTCCGATTCTCACAAGACCTGTTGTTTCCTGCTGCGTATCAAGGGGCATCGAAAAATGGAGTTCAATTGTCTTTCCGGGATTGATTGTTTTTTTCCAGCTCATAAATCTGTATACATTTAATGCGGGGACTTCAATATTTTCTTCCCCTTCCCGGTCTACTCCGATACTCTTAGCTGACCATTTAATCTTATAAACAGATGCTTCCTCTTCACGGGGAATACCTGTAAGAACAAAGCTGTGATTCTCTCTGCTGTGTTCCCAGCTGACAGCGCTGTTTTCATTGTACCCGGTAAGGATTTTCTCAATATCACTGTCTTCTGCACTGTCTGCTGTTTTGATGCGTCCCAGGACTGTCATTGTGTCTGAATCATCCGGATCGATCCTGTCAATAAGCAGCTCCAGATCCTGGACTATGGTAGAAAAAGAAAAACTGAATTCTTTTTTATCTTCAGGAACATCCATGATTTTCCCCAGATTCAATCGGACAATATAAAACTGACCGCTTTTCATTGCAGTTTCAGGTTGAAACTGCAATGTTCCACCATCAATAAGGCTTGTGACGCCCTTTACAGCCGGTTCAAACTGAAAAAGATCCTTAAGCTGATTCTCTGATAAATCCTGTACCGGCTGCTCAGCAAGAACAACTTTGACTGTATTTTCACGGCTGAGAATACCTGCTGTATATGAAGAAATCAGCCCCGTATAATCTGCTGAATTAGAGACAATGACCTCTCCCTCAGGAAGATCGGAAACCTTAGGAATATCCCCCTTTTCACTGCAGGAAATCATTAACAAAGCAGTCATAAGTATAAGTACAGTTTTTTTCATGGGGTTATCCTTAAAAGGTTAATTATTGAGATATAACAATTGTAGCAATTATTTAATATAAATCAAACATGAGTATACTTATTGAAGATCAGGAGCGATAGGCTGGATTGGCAGGTATTAATATTTTCCTCTCATTTAGCTGAGAGGAAAATATATAAAAAACGGATTAAGAGTTATCCTCTGAAGCTGTGGTTGTATCAAGAGTTGTTTCAGGAATGAAAATAGGTAATTTTCCGGATTCCCATTCCAGCCAGGCTCCGTCATAAATCTTTAAATTACGATAACCCGCATTATAAAGTGCAGCATATGTATTTGCAGCTCTGACCGAACTCTTACAAAACATGACAATCTCACTTTCAGGCGTAATACCCAGTTCCTTATAAAGGATTCTATTGTGAGAGACAGGGCGGAAAGTACTTCCCTTATCATCATTTATAAAAAGATTTTTTTCATGGTTTATATGAATAGCCCCTGGAATGGTTCCTTCTGCGTATTCTTCATCAGAACGGACATCAATAAGTACAAAATTTTCATCGGGATCATCAATCATACTCCAGATTTTACCTTTACTTTCAATCATGGATTTATCCAGGGTCCCTGTTTTATATGTTGCAGGGCTTGGTTCTGTTGCTGTCCCGGTTTCATTAAGACCGGCATCCAGGAGACTGAAAAATCCACCGGAGACAATAACAATGTCTCCCTTGTGTCCCCAGATCTTCAATGTCCAGTAGAGACGAGAAGAATCCATATTCTTGTTATCATCATAAATTACAAGATCAGAGTTTTCGGTTAATCCGGCATTCCCCGCAGCTTTAGCAACTATATCTGCTGTAGCGAGAGTATTTGGAACAGGATCTGAAATCATAATCGCTTTCCGTTCAATATTGACTGCTGACTCAATATGACCCTTGGCATAAGACGTTGCTTTCTGCGCATCAACAAGGATATAACCCTTGTCCAGTAGTTTTACTGCATCTTTAGCACTGACAATCAAAGTATCAGATTCAGCATAATCCATAAATGTACATGAAGTAAAAAGCAGTAAAACACAAAGTGCTAAGCCCGAAAATAATCTATTTTTTCTCATTGGATGATATCCTTTTTAATATTTAGCTCTGTTAAAAAATTATCACTTAATCTCTTCAATTGTCAACAAAGTTCAAAAATTACTGAACATGGCATGTAATTTCAATAAAATACTGGACATGGCATGTATTTTACAGTTATATGAATGTATAAGGTTAAATAAATAAATATATATACATAAAAATGTATCAATTAAATTTTATAGATTCTTTCGAGGAGAGGTCATATGCCAAGAAAATTATTAGTAGTTGGTGGAGTTGCCGGTGGAGCATCAGCAGCAGCCAGATTAAGAAGACTCAGTGAAGAAGATCAGATTATCGTATTTGAAAAGGGACCTCATGTCTCTTTTTCAAACTGCTGCCTGCCCTATCATTTGAGCGGCACTATTGAGAAAGCAGAGGATCTGGTTTTAATGACTCCCGAACTCTTTAAATCACAGTATAATATCGACGTCAGAACTGATAACGAAGTGGTTTCCATCGACAGGCAGGCAAAAGAAGTTGTTGTAAAGAAACTGACCACTGGCGAGGAGTATAGAGAGTCCTATGACAAACTCGTTCTCTCTCCCGGAGGAAAACCCATTGTCCCCCCCATTCCAGGCATTGAAAAAGTAAAGTCTTACACCATCAGAAATGTTGTGGATATCGCCAAACTTGCAGAAGCAGTTAAAGGGGAGAATGTTAAGAATGTCTCCGTCATAGGCGGTGGTTTTATAGGAATTGAAACCGTTGAAAACCTTAAGGAAGCGGGATATAACGTAACTCTGGTCGAGGCAATGCCCCAGATCCTGAGAATCCTTGATTCCGACATGGTTCAGATCCTCCATAAAGAACTTTATGACCAGGGTGTAAATCTTATCGTTAACGATAAGGTCAGCGCCTTTGAAGAAAACAAGATCATTCTTGGTTCCGGTAGAAAAGTGGATGCTGATGTGGTTGTACTGGCTATCGGAGTATCTCCTGAAATTGATCTGGCTAAGGGTGCGGGTCTTGAGATCGGAAAAACCGGTGCTATTAAAGTTGATCAAAACTACAGAACAGTCGACAGGGACATCTACGCTGTGGGAGATGCCATTGAGGTATACAGTTATCTGTTCAACGACTACTTTAAACTGCCCCTTGCAGGTCCGGCACAGAAGCAGGCCAGAGGTGTTGCGGATCATATCAACGGTATGAAAATTGACAACAGAGGTTATATAGGATCCTCCATCCTGAAGGTCTTTGATTACAATGCAGCCTCAACTGGTATGACAGTTGATTTTATCAGAAATTTTAAACATAACATCGATTTTGACTGCGTCAGAGTTATCCCGGGTGACAAGGTCGGACTGATGCCCACAGCAAAAAACTTGCATTTTAAGCTGGTATATGAAGTACCCACAGGTAAGATTCTGGGAGCCCAGGCTATCGGTAAGGGAAATGTGGACAAGAGAATCGACGTTATCGCAACGGTTATCAAATTCGGAGGAACCATCAGAGACCTACAGGATCTGGAACTCTGCTATGCACCTCCCTTTGGAACTGCCAAGGATGTTGTTAACTTTGCCGGTTATGTAGCCACCAACCGTCTCCATGATGTCTTCAAACAGGTCAATGTCGACGATGTCAGAGATCTGGTTGAACACAGTGCGGCCATCTTTGATGTAAGAGAAGAGAATGAGTACGAACTGTCCCATATCAAGGGTGCCAAGAACATTCCTCTGAGCCAGCTCAGAGACAGAATTAACGAATTTCCCAAAGACAGGAATATTTACCTCCACTGCAGAAGTGGACAGAGAAGCTACAATGCCGTATTGGCTCTGCAGAACCTCGGTTTTAAAAGGGTTTACAATGTCTCCGGCGGTTTTATGGGAGTATCCTTCCATGAATTCTTCCATGATAAGATGTCCGGCAGAGATACAATTTTAACAGATTATAATTTCGACTAGGAGATTGTTGATGAACAACAAAGTAGAAAATATTATAGGATTTGCACTTGTTCTGCTTATCCTTATATTTGGAGGGGCATTTCTGGGATCCCAGATGCTTCTCCTCAGACTTATGGCTGGTATCGGGTTTGGATACGCCCTGACCAGAGCCTTTATGGGTTTTGCAGGAAGTGTAAACAGACCCTATAGAACAGGATCATCAAAGTTGATGAGAATCCTTATGTGGATGTTCCTGGGAACAGCGGCATTATCTGTTGCTCTCCTTTATGGCAGGGATGCGACTACTTACAATCTGTGGGTGAACCCTATTAACCTGGGACTGATCCTGGGTGGATTATTTTTCGGTTTTGGTATGACATTTTCATCATGCTGTGCATCCGGTGTTCTTACAGACCTTGTTACAGGCCTGCCGAGAGCAATAACTACACTTATATTCTTCGGCCTTGGTGTTTTTATCGGATTTCCCGTTCAGAAAACAGCGTCCTGGGTTACGGACTCATGGTTTTCCTCAGTAACAGGAGAACAGCTCTCCGGAGGTGTTTATATGCCGGACTGGTTCATGTGGGATGGAATGAACGGTTACCTGGGAGCTACCCTGCTGACCGCTTTCTTTGCAGCTATAGTCATATACCTGTCCAGACGATTCGAAGACAGCCGTAAGGCAAGCGGTAAATTTTCCGGTGTGGGTTCAGAAATTGAACAGGACAAAGAGATTGAGAAAAAACCCTTTAAATTGTTCAGTAAAGAAACATATGAAATGGTATTTGTCACTCCCTGGAAAATGAGAACCGGCGCTGTAGTTATAGCAATTGTATTCACTCTCCTAATGGGTGTAACAAAAGCCGGTTGGGGAGCCTCAACAGTATACGGTTTCTGGTTTGGTAAAGTACTTATGGTATTCGGAGTCTCATCTAAGGCTCTGGCATCATTCACACATTTCCCGGCATCATTCTTTCAGACATCTATTTTTGCCAATCCTGTATCTGTACAGAACTTCGGTATTATTCTTGGAACCATTATAACCCTCTTACTGGCAGGAAGCTTCAAAGCAACATTTCTGTCAGAAATCAAGGTCAGGTTCAAGGATATTCTATTGTTTGCCATGGGTGGACTCTTTATGGGATTTGGCACAAGGCTTGCCAATGGTTGTAATGTGGGAGCACTCTACACACCAATAGCTAACTTCTCTCTTTCAGGATGGATCTTCCTGATCTTCCTTGTTGGTGGTGGTATTATCGGTAACCGCGTTGCTAAAATGACCAGCTCCAGCTGTGTAAACTGATTCTTAATCAAACATTTTATATTGTTCAGACAGTCGTATTTCCATACGACTTGTCTGGATAATTTATTTATAACTATAATTAAAGCAAAATGAACAAATATACCAAGAGAAAAATAATTGAATTGTCTATTTCTTCAGCTACTGTTCTCGCAATTTTCATTTTGTGGTTCATCGTTGCAGAATTAAAAATATTTCCCGAATACTTCATCCCGGCACCATCAAGCGTTCTTGATGCCTTTCTTGAAATTTCTGTTTCAGGTTACAGAGGTGGAACACTGCTTCAGCATCTGGGAGACAGCCTGTTCAGGGTTGTATCCGGCTTTATATTTGCCTGTTTTATCGCCGTACCTCTGGGTATGTTTATGGGATACAACTGGAAAGTAAAAGCAATATTTGACCCCATTGTTGAATTCTATCGTCCCCTCCCCCCCCTGGCCTATTACACTATTCTGGTTATATGGCTGGGAATCGGGAATGAATCAAAAATAACGCTTCTTTTCCTGGCAGCTTTCCCACCTTTATCCATTAGTGCCATGTCTGCAGTAGCCGCTGTGCCGATGGAAAGGATTCAGACTGCCCAGTCACTGGGAGCCAGTAAGCTGAAGATTTTCAGCCATGTGGTTTTCCCCTCATGTATGCCGGGAATATTTACCGGAATGAGAGTCAGCATAGGTTTCACTTATACAACTCTTGTCTCATCTGAAATTGTTGCGGCTACCTCCGGTATAGGCTGGATGGTTCTCGATGCGGGAAAATTCCTGAGAGGAGATGTTATGTTTATGGGAATTTTCGTAATGGGTATCACGGGCATAATATTAGACCGCCTTATAAGAATTGCAGAAAGATTAATAATCCCCTGGAAGGGAAAAGGATAAAAGAGGTTCTTATCAATGAAAAAGAAAAGCGTACTACTTTGTTCAATGCTTTTAAGCATAGCTGTAATCGGTGTTTCAGCTATGGGAGAAAGTGATTCGACAGGATTGCCTGACAAAATTGTAATTGGTTACCAGGCCATCCCCAACGGTCAGATCATCTCAAAAGATTTCGGCTGGTTTGAAGAATCTGCGGGAATCCCCGTCGAATGGGTACAGATAAACTCGGGTTCTGAGCTTAATACAGGCCTCGCAGCAGGCAGTATCGATATCGGTTTATCCGGGAGCAGCGGCATTGCAGCGGGCATAGCTAATAAGGTTCCTTTTGATGTTATCTGGGTTCACGATATTATTGGTGACAATGAGGCACTGGTTGTAAAGAAAGATGCGGGCATCACAGATATAAAGAGCCTTGCCGGGAAAAAAGTTGCTGTACCTTTCGGTGCAACTACACATTATCATCTCCTGGCTGCCCTGGAGCTTGAAGGTGTTGATCCCGAAACCGTTGAAATCTACGACATGCAGCCGCCAGACGCTCTTGCCGCATGGCACAGAGGAGACATTGACGGTAGCTTTATCTGGGAGCCTACTCTTGCAAAAATGCTTGAGAGTGACGGAGAAGTACTTATCTATTCCAGAAAGCTCTCTGAAAATGGGTATTTGACAGGTGATATTACTGTGGCAAGAAAGGGTTTTTCTGAAAAGTACCCCGAACTTGTGGTTAAATATATCGCTTCAGAAATCAAGGCCGTTGATTTTTACAACAGTGATAAAGAAGCTGCGGCAGATGCTGTGAGCCGTCAGTTTGATATTCCTCAGACAGAAGCCCTCAGGCAGATGAAAAGTCTTGTACTTCTTACAGGAAATGAACAAATCTCTTCAAAATACATGGGAACAGCTGGAAATATCGGTGATCTTGCGTCTGTCCTGAAAGCTACTGCTGACTTTCTTGTCAGTCAGAACACAATCAAATCGGCTCCGGATTTAGATGCTTTCAAGGCTGCCCTGCGTCCTGATTTTATCCAACAGGCACTGGAGCAGTAAAAGCTGATGAATCTTCTTGAACTGAATGATATATCAGTTGATTTTACAACTAAAAAAGTCACTCTTTCCGCAGTCAAAGATGTATCTTTGACCATCGGAAAGGGTGACTTTATCAGTATTGTCGGTCCTTCTGGTTGTGGAAAATCCACCCTGCTCAATGTTCTTGGAGGATTTCTTCCTCCCTCTGGCGGAACTATTTTCCAAAAGGGAGAGGCTCTTAAAGGACCTGGCAGAAACAGAGGCGTAGTTTTTCAGAAACCTGCCCTCTATCCATGGCTCAATGTCGAACAGAATGTGGGTTTCGGCCTGAAGATGAGAGGCATCGGAAAAAAAGAGAAACTGAAGATTGTCGAAGAGAACCTGAAAAGAGTTCAGCTCTCAGATTTCTCTCACATGAATACATATGAATTATCCGGCGGAATGCAGCAGAGAGTGGCCATCGCAAGGATTCTTGCCAATGATCCCGAAATACTCCTGATGGATGAACCTTTCGGTGCCCTCGACGTCCTTACAAGAGAACACCTGCAGGATGAACTCCTGAAGATCTGGCGTGAAACACATAAAACAGTTGTTCTGATCACACACAGTGTAGAAGAGGCCATTTATCTATCAACCTCGGTTTATGTCATGTCTGAACTTCCGGGACAGCTGATAAAAAAAGTTGAAACACCTTTCAGCACTGAATATTCAGAGATGAACAGTCGAAAGATTAAATCTTTGCCGGAATTTGTGGCACTGCGTGAAGAAGTTCTCAGCTATATATGGTCATAAAGGACTTAAAAAATTGCAGTACCCCTGTTAAAGTCTAATCAGTGAAATTGAAAATACGAAAGAATCATTTCATTCTTATCTATCTCTCTCTCTGGCTGTTTATTAATCTCTTTTTTCTGACGGATTACCCTTTCGTCCACAGCGACGAACCCTGGTTAAGCGGCTTAAGCCGCAGCATGATTGAAAACTCTTCACTGAGCAGTACTGAAGATTTCTTCGACTTATATGAAAGAAATCCTCATGCCATAAAACTTCTCTTCCACCTGATTCAGATTCCGGTTATAAAAACATTGGGTTATTCTATTTTATCAGTCAGGCTCATATCTCTTCTGACCGGATTCCTCTCTCTTTTTCTGTTCTATAACCTGATATTAAAACTTTACCGATTTGACAATAAGCACTGGGTTGCTCTTTTCACCACCATCTGGCTCTCTATAGATATTCAGTTTGTATATATCTCTCATCTGGCGAGACAGGAGATCATTCTGATTTTTATCCTCCTATCCATGCTGAATCTGCTCAGTACTGAAAATATGCCGATATTGAAAAGAGGAGCTCTCACAGGATTAATGGCAGGGCTGGCTGTTGGATTCCATCCCAATAGTTTTATCATAGCCTGGCCTATAGGACTTTTTCTGATACTGGAAATTATAAGAGGAAAAAGAAAATGGACCGAGGGTCTCTCATTTCTGCTGGCAGCAGGAATGATTGCTGCACTTTTTATTGCCCTTTCTTTTCACTTCAATCCTGATTTCATAAGAGATTACAGTACTTATGGCGAACCCCTGGGAGTTCTCGATTCACCGGATATGAAAATTATAAAGCTCCCGGGATTCTACTCAAAACTCTTTCATCAGATCAGTGGTACTTATCATACTCCCAATATAAAAATGCAGATGATCTTATTCCCTCTGCTTCTGATTATCAGTTTTCTGAAAAAGGATAAAAGAATAGGTAATTACAGCCTGATAGGGTTTATCGGATTCAATATCGGCCTGCTGATAATCGGTAAATATAGCCAGCCATCGATCAGCTTCCTCCTCCCTTTCTACTATCTATCTGCTTCTGTTCTTATTCATTTTCTGATCTCCGGCAAAAAGAAGAGATTTCTGAGAGCTCTCCTGATCATTCTTCTTACAGCTACTTTATTCTTTACAATAACTGAAATCAATAAAGAGAAAGAGAATTACAAAGACTATCTGTCTCAGATACAAAACAAAATCCCACAGGACTCTGTTGTACTCGGCGGTCTGTATATGGATTTTGCGATTCCCGATGGTCAGTTCTATGACTGGCGGAATCTTTATTTTCTTAAAGAGAACAATCTGTCCCTGGAAGAATACATAGAGAAACGGGAAATTCAATATATCGTAGTACCCGAAGAACTGTCATTTATCTATAAAAACCGCCCCTATTGGAATGTCCTCTACGGGAATATTGCTCACTGGTATCCACAACTGATTGAATTTACAGAAAATGAATGCAGCCTTTTAGAAGAAATCAACAGCAGTGCCTACGGAATAAGAATCGCAGCATACCGATACAGCAAGCCATGGTATGTCAGAATATACAAAGTAGACGGTACAGAATAGATAGGAATGGATCTCAATTCTATCCATTGTTAGACTGTATATATTTTATCTATGAATGTTATTTTCCAGGGTTTATTTCTCTTTGAATGACCTTAAAACCTCTGAGACGATTTAATGCAAAAGCTAACTCGAGAGATCTAAAACAGGCAAAATGTCCAGAAATCTTATGGCTGATAACATCAATACCATGCTCATCAATATCCTGTGTTATTTGATTAACCACCTCACGTAACGTCATTTCTTCATTCATGATTTTTTTTGCGTATTCAATTGCAAAACCTAATGCTTTTGTTTGCGATAATTCTATAAGCTGCTCTAAATCGCTGAGATCAATGACCTGATTTCCAAAGTTCAAACGATGAGTCTCTTTTGCATAGATAGCAAATTTACCATAATCGTTGTAAGGATCAATACTCTCAGAGATTGGAATCCTCTCACGAATAGTAAATGTAGACCCTTCATCTTCATTTTTACGTTTCCCTGGAAACATTTTCACAATTTCCCGGGACCTGGAAGTCACATCTGTCGGCTGATATTTCTTCATCTGTATAACCAGATCAGAAATATCAAAATAATCTCCAACGCCTCCTAAAACAATTACAGTTGAAATATTCATTTCAGAATAAAGCTGCTGAGCTTTATCTATAAATGTTGTTATGGGTTCATCCTCTTTATTCACCAATTGCTGCATTTTACTGTCACGAATCATGAAATTGGTAGCACATGTATCCTCATCCATTAAGAGCAGCTCAGCACCGACTTCAACAGCTTCTATAATACTCGCGGCCTGCGAAGTACTTCCACTGGCATTTTCAGTACAGAATAATGTTGTATCGTTTTGATAGGGAAGATTCTTAATAAAAGGAGAAATGTCCGTTTTCTCAACAGATCTTCCGCTATAGGCTCTTATTTTCACTGATTTTTTGTTAGATACACAACGTTCTCTACCATCCCCGGGAATATGATTGTAAATACCGACTTCCATGGCCTTAAGAAGTGTAGATTTGCCGTGATAACCTCCTCCGGTAATCAATGTGATCCCTTTAGGAATCCCCATACCACCTATCTTCCCGGCATGTGGAAGCACTATCTCCTTCATAAGACTCTGAGGCGAGAAACAGGGGATTGCAGATAGATCTGTCATTGGTTTATCACTTGTACCGCTTTCACGCGCCAGGATCGAATTGTCTGCAATAAAGGCAATTAAACCGAGTGACTTTAGTTTATTGCGAAGATATTCAGCATCCTCGGCTACAGCAATATGCTTTTCCAGTGTCTTCTGATCAAGTCTTGCCTGGAGTAAAGATTTCTCTACTATACTCGTGAGTTCATCAATCAACATGCTTTCGGCTATTTGAGAAGTGATTTTTCTCCCTTTAGCAGGCAAACCCAAAAAGCAACGTATTTCGATCATATCATTTGTAATGAGCACACTATTTCTCTCCAGAATAGCTTGTCCCGGTTGATTAATTGTTATGATTCCACTGAATCCCGTTCCTCGAATACCCTTGGATATTTGTCGGCTGGCTTCGAAAAAACGTCTTGCTAAAAAATCAGAGCATGCAATATTCTGATTTTTATTTTCTGTTGTCAGCCGGATAATCCGATTATCATTTCGAGGAATCTGAATCCGATAGATGCCGGTGTGTGGTGGAGCGTATGGGTCTTTAGGTATCTGCTGAATGATTAGAGTAAATAGATTGAAATTATATGTTCCAATCAATGATTGATAGGCTGCATAATCCTTACCGTCAATAGCAGCTAGTTTATTCCTGATGATAATTTTATCTAACATAATCATCTCCTCCTATACAGTACCTTGATTCGTATCAATCGGAGGAATCATCATACAAAATTAAGAGCATTTCTCATCCCGACATAAGATAAAGATAAATTCTGCTGAACCATATATATTATATACCAACAACTATCGTTAAATTTCAAATAAATATATTGATCTGAGTCTGAGATAGGAAAATAAAAAACCGGACCATAAGATGATCCGGTCGATTGATAACAGATTTATTTATGCGGTCTGTTTAGTACTGTGTTTCATGGTTTTACCCAACTGATCCACACCAACGGCCAGGAGCAGGACAAGACCCTGAACAACCATTTGCCAGTAGGAGTCAATACCCAATAGAATCATACCATTGCTTAGTATTCCGATGATCAAGACACCTGCCACAACACCGCCTAGTTTACCTTCTCCTCCGGCTATGCTGATTCCACCAAGAACGACAGCTGTAATTACATTCATCTCAAATCCGGCACCAGTGGTAGGCTGAGCACTGAAGAGTCTTGAAAGCATTACAATTCCGGCAATTCCTGCACACAGAGCTGAGAACATATAGGTCAGGTATTTAATACCACGCACATTAACACCAGACAGTCTGGTGGCTTCTTCATTACCACCCAGACCGTAGATATATCTGCCGTATCTGGAGCGGTTCAGAAAAAGATGACCCACTATAAAGATGACAATCATTATAATAACAGGAACCGGAACAACACCTAAATATCCCTGTCCAATGACCTTGAATGCTTTTGAAAAACCGTAAACTGGTAATCCTCCACAGAGGATATACAGAATTCCCCGAAGGGTTCCCATCAGTCCCAGGGTTGCAATCAGCGGTGGGATACGGACGGTGGTTATCAAAAAAGCACTGAGCGCACCGCAAAGGCAGGCTGAGAGCAGGGCTAAAACAACAGCCAGTACGGGATGTAATCCGCCTTCTACCATCAGTTTGGCACAAATTGTTCCAGTGAGTCCCATTATGGAACCTACGGTCAGATCGATTCCCGATGTTATAATGACACAGGTCATTCCCACTGCACAGATCCCAAGCATGGAGACCTGTCTGATAACATTCACCAGATTATTCTTAGACAGGAATGCATCAGAAGCTATGGAAAAGAATAGAAACACGAGAACACAGACATAAAATATCCCGTGTTTCTGGATTGATTTTTTAAAACTAAATTTATTAAGCACTTATTCCTCCCGGATGATTACTTACTTCCTGATGCAAGATCAAGAATTTTTTCCTGAGTTACATCTTCAGATGTCAACTCTCCCTCAATTACACCCTCATGCATAACAATGATCCGTTCGGACATTCCAATCAGTTCCGGCATTTCAGAGGAGATAAGTATTATTCCTTTACCTGACTCGGCAAGCTCCCTGATAAGGTTGTAGATCTCCTGCTTGGCACCTACATCGATTCCCCTGGTGGGTTCATCGAAAATCAGTACATCACAATCACCGGCAAGCCATTTTGCCAGGACTACTTTCTGCTGATTCCCACCACTTAGATTGGATACCCGCTGTTCTACTGAGGAACACTTGATGGCCAGTCTCTTTGTAAAGTCATCAACCAGCTTTTTTTCTTTTCTTCTGTTGATAAAGATTCCATCGGAGATCTTTTGTATGAAGGTATAGCCAATATTTTCACGGATCGACAGATTGAGCAGGACTCCCTGATCCTTCCGGTCTTCAGGAATCAGACCAATCCCATTTGCAATAGCAGCTCCGGGGTTTTTGTTTGTGACCTTGCTGCCATTCAGGAGAATCTCTCCGGATTCCAGACGGTCAAGTCCGAAAAGCGCCCGGGCAATCTCAGTCCGTCCCGCACCCACAAGACCACCGAATCCAAGGATTTCACCTTTTTTCAGTTTGAAATTAATATCTTTCAGAAAGCCCCGTGTATTCATGTTTCTGACTTCCAGAACGGTATCACCCGTTGATTCAGGCGGTTTTGGAAAGTCTACTCCCAGATCCCGGCCGACCATGAGACTGATAAGTCCTGCACGGTCTATATCTTTTATATTTACTGTATCGATATATTGCCCGTCACGTAATACTGTGATTCTGTCGGCAATTATCTGAAGTTCTTCAAGCCGGTGTGAAATATATATGATAGATACACCCTCGTTTTGAAGCTTCTTGATCAGTTTGAATAAATTTTCAGTTTCACTATTTGTAAGAGCGGCAGTAGGTTCATCAAAAATCAGAATACGTGAATTCTGACTGACCGCTTTAGCAATTTCTACAAGTTGTTTATAGGCAACGCTGAGTTCGGATACCTGTGTTCCAGGATCAATATCAACACCCATAGATGCAAATATTTCAGATGCCGACTTATTCATTTTTTCCATATCAAGAAAGCATGATTTTGTGAATTCTCTTCCAAAATACATATTTTCTGCAACAGTCAGGTAGGGAATAAGATTGAACTCCTGATAAATTGCAGAAATTCCGCAGGACATGGCTTGATGGGGATTCATATCGGAGAGTTTTTCTCCTTCCAGAATAATCTCACCACCATCGGGCTGATGTGCTCCGGTCAATATTTTAATTAAAGTTGATTTGCCTGCGCCATTTTCGCCGATCAGCGCATGAACTTCTCCCTTGTGGAGACTGAACCCGACATTTTTCAATGCCTGTACACCAGGAAATCCTTTACTGATATTTCTGGTCTCAAGAATTATATTTTCAGCCAAAATGAACTCCTTTTTAAATATGCAGCCACAGCAAAACGCCGTGGCTGCATTAGAATCAGAAAAGAACTGTTCTATTTTGTTGAAAGGTATTCGTCCAGGTTTTTCCAGGTTACTCTTTCAAAGTCAATATTATGATCTTCAACTTCTTCACCATTGATAAGTTTCACCATCATTTCAATATCATTTCCTGCTTCAGCAAAAGGCATCATATCAACAGTTGCTCTGAAAATCCCTTTCTCCTTCATTTTATCAAGTGCAGGAGGAGTGGCATCAATTCCACCGATGAAGAAGCGTTCACTTCCACGGTCTGCTGCCATTACAGCTTCCAGGGCTCCAAGAGCTACCGCATCACTGTGACAGATGATAACTTCAAGTTCTTTGTTAGCCTGCAGGAGGATTTCAGTACATTTCATTCCGTCTGCGGTGTTGTTGGCAGACTGGTTGTCAGAAACAATATTTGCAGCAGGGGCGATAGACAGCAGTCCGGCTTTCATACCGTCAATTCTGTATTTATTCTGAGGCATCTCAGGATATCCGAGAATAGCGCAGTCTGCCGCTCCTCCCAGTTCCTCTTTTACCCACTCACCGGCATTGATTCCAGCCTGAAAACCATATTCATATTCATCAAGAATACATTTGGCGGAAGACCCTTCAACAAGAGTAATCACCGAGATTACAGGGATTCCTGCTTCTGTTGCCTGACGAACAACATCTGTCATGGCGGTAACATCAACTGTAATCATAACAATACCGTCTACACCCTGAGCAATATAATTCTCAATGGATGAAACCTGTTTAGCTACATTACACTGTGAATCATCAACAATCAGTTTGATACCCAGTTCTTCAGCTTTGGCTTTTGCTCCTTCCATTCTCGCTATGAAAAAGGGATTTACAAGATCAATTTGTGAATAAACAATTTTAAGCTGACCATCATCCTTCTGACCCTCCGCAGTAAGGTTGAATGACGTTAATGTGAATACAGCAGCGATTAAAAATAATACAATTCTTCTCATTTGAATTTATCCTCCGTTTTTTTGATATCAATAATGTTTAATTAATATCTTTCTATTCTTTCGCCTGCTATATTATCACTAATTCATCCCTTGTCAATATTAAAATTAACATATAGATCATATTTCCATTACGACTTATATTTAAAAGTTAATAGCTTACTATATAGCTAATAAATAGCATTAATAGAGTATTTCGATTGGATTGTTTGATAATTTATTTATTTGTATGGTCGAATCAGGAGAGTTGTGTCTTTGGAACATAATACAGAACCATGTCCCCAGAGAGTACAATTACCACAAAGAGGACAGCATTCAGGTTTTTTCCAGAAATCTTCATTTTGTTATACTTGAAGGACAGCTAAAACTCTACGAATATAAGTTATGAACGTGTTTGAAATCGCTGTACTGACAGGTACATCCGGTCACCCGTTTATTGTTTTTAATTCAATACATTATATAGAGTTATTAAATATTTAATTTTGGGATAGATTTACTTTTCTATGAGAATTTATAAAGTGAATTAATATCAATATCCTGGATACTTATCACCGTAAATCCACCATTTATCTGACTTTCGGATAATCGGGCAGCTCTTTTATTTTGGAAAAAATAGTTTCGGCTATAATACTGGCACCATCGGCATTGGGATGAATAGTATCAGGAAATAATTCCGGTTTATTGCTCAAGGGAGTATACAAGTCAATAATCTCAACTCCTGTCACCAGTGAAATTTGATCGATAAAATCGGGAAGTTCTCCTTTTATCACTTTTTCACTGATTCTCCATCGATCGGAATAAGCCTGAATGGGATAACAGATGTATACCAAAGGACGGCTTTCCAGTACCTGAAAACTATTTATCAATTCAACATAATCCGATACAAATTGATCCTTATATTGCCAGTTCTGTTGTTTTGAATCATTTGTTCCCAATTTGATGATCACCAGATCAGGTTGAAATTCATAGGCATCTATCAACTGTCTTTTTTTCCAATAGGATGAATCTCCTTTTCTCAGTAAAGTAGCGCCGTTTACACCAAAATTAAGAACAGACCAACCGTCCCCTAACATGGCTTGAAGCTGTGCGGGATATGATTCCTCAGCTCTGTTCTTAATAAATGCGCCATAGGTGATGCTGTCTCCCACTGCAGCGACACGAATAGTATCAATATCCCTGTAATCCTTCAGATTATATGTTGCACAGGAAAAAACCATACTTATGAAGAGCGTTATAATAACTATTCTTTTTTTCATTAAATTTTCCTCAGGTACTTTCTGTATCTGTCATCAGGACTTTTGCCTTAATCATTAACTCATTCATCACTTTCAAGTCTTTAAACTATCCATTATTGAAATGCTCAAATACTCGTAAAGCCCTCAATGTATTCCATCTGCTTGGTTTTCCAGCTTTTTCCATAGTGAAGTGTACTTGTCCGGGATGTGCTGTATTTACCACCCAGGTTCCATCATTATTTCTTTTATCTTGTATAATGCCTATTGCTTTATTCATTCTAAAATCCAAACTTTTACCAGTGTACTGAAAGTAATCTAACGCTCTAAGAATGTCGTATTTCCATCTACAGGGATACGGAATTTTAATGAATGCTTTGTTTATGATCTCACCAGTTCTATCTGATAAATATAGTTGATGCAGGAGGATGAATTCTTCAGCCATATCTATGTTGTTCTTTATCTCTTCTTTCCGATATTTAAAACCACTCTTTTGAAACTCATATAAACCTTCGAGTACTGAGATCGTTGTATGTAAGGAACTATGGGTTGCACCACTCCTTGTGGTTCTGCAATTAAAACCACCGTCAGGCATTACTTCATTTAAAATACTATCAACAATTGAATACAACTTTCTTTCTTCGGACTTGAAATAGGAAGCATAATTTAAAAACATTCCGTTTACACAAACATCACTGTAATGAGATGTTGAAGGTCCCAGCTTAATACCGCCATCAAGAGCAATGTTAGATTTAAGTATATTATTTATAGTTTCTTTAACAGCAGTTTGATCGGGTCTGATATTAAGATTTCTTAAGTCCAGTAATGTATAGTGGGTAGATATCCATTTGGGTTGATAGAATTGATCTCCCCAATGAAGGTTGGATTTTCTTTTTGATAAATAGTGTTGACCCCAACCTTCTTTTTCTATTCTATCCTGGAGCTCTGTTCCATTAATATCTAATAAATCTCTATATACTTGATACTGTACTGAAACATCACCTTCAAGTAACCAGTTTATTATTTGTTTATTACGTATCTCATTAGACATGCTTCAATTATATGTAATTTGAATTAAAGATCCCATGAAATTTAAATTATATAAGTACTTAAATCGTTTCACTGTTTAATAAATGGAAAACAAAATAATTATCATCGCGTATTGTACTTTCAGAGTAATAAATGATAACAACAAGATATGATAGCTATAGATACTCACACCCATTCCACTGCCTCCGGTCATGCCTATTCAACCCTGGAGGAAATGGCCCGTGCTTCACATGAAAAAGGTCTGACCGGTTTTGTTTTAACAGATCACTCACCGGGAATGCCCGGTGGAGCCCATCTTTTCCATTTTTACAATTTACGGGTTCTTCCCAGAGAGATTCATGGTTCTTTGATCTTTCGGGGAGCCGAAGCTAATATCATCAACTTTGATGGAGATATTGATCTCGATGAAGAAGTTATGAATCACTTAGAGGTTGTAATTGCATCATTCCACGTTCAAACCTGTTCTATCGGAACAAGAGATGACCATACCAACGCTTTGCTGGGTGCAATGAATAATCCTTATGTGAAAATTCTGGGGCATCCAGATGACAGCAGATTTCCCTATGACATCCCTGCTGTGGTCAAAGCCGCGGGAGAAACAGCTACCCTGATAGAGATGAATAACACCAGCTTAAGTCCTCATGGATTCCGGGTCGGCGCCCTGGAGAACTACAAAATGATCCTCTCGGAATGCCGCAAACAGGGTGTAATGATCACCCTTGGGAGTGATGCCCATTTCAGCACACGGGTGGGTGAAACAAATTACTGTGAACCCCTTCTAGAAGAGCTCCATTTCCCACAGGAACTGATTGCCAACACAAGTCTGGAAAAGTTTCTGTCTGCAATGAAGATAAGTCTCTAGTTTACAGTCAGTTAAATATTTATTTAAATTAGCCTGCTTTTTTTGAAAAAAATCACTTTTCCATTTCCGCACAATAATGTCTTTGTTGAATTCGGTTTACCCTGCTTATTCAGAATCGGGGTAAACATGGGGTAGAATTGGCTATAACAAAGCCATGTGATCTTTCATTTATAATTTCGTTCATTATTAAGATATTGAGCTTTACTCATATTGTAATAACAGGTAACAACTTTCTTATCATTCAATAATGTAAGTGTTCGTTCCTTCTTAAATTTATAATGAAATCCGCACTTCTCATTAACTCTTTTTGATTTATGATTCTCTTCAAAATGACCACACCATATTAAATCAAGATTCATTTTCTGGAAACCAATTTCCAATAAGCCATTAACCGCTTCAGGGATATATCCATTTCCCCAATATGATGGATTTAACACATACCCTATCTCTCTTTGATCTAATCCATCCACGCCTTCATCTGGAATTCTTTTATGTAGACCTATTCCACCAATTACTTTATTTTTGGATTTCAATACAACAGCTAGTACATCATCATCTTTAATAAACATTTTGATGATTTCCTTACTATCCTCTTCCGATTTATGTGGAGGCCAACCAGCATTTGGCCCAACTAAATCACTTTTGCCATACTGATAAACGTCTTTATTATCCGAAAGTTTCCAATTTCTAAGTAATAATCTATCGGTTTCAATTTCAAACATTTTCTTTCCCGGTATTTATTTTTTGTTTTCTATCATTGCAGTTTCTCCAGGGTGGAGGCCTCCCTGGAAAAACGGCAATAAAATTCAACAATGATCCAGAATGGCCTGTCTTACAACAGGGATCACTGTAGATGTAACAGAAAAGTTCCGGCAGCCCAATTCCAGAAGATCTTTTGTATAACTTGTGTTCTGAGCCAGTTCACCGCAGAGATAACATGGTTTGCCGGCCTCTCCTGCCAGAGAGCAGATTATCCTGATATACTCTTGAATGGCGACATTGCCCTGTTCAAAGTACTGACTCACATTCATCTTTTCCCTGTCTGCCGCCATGGTGTACTGAATCAAATCATTTGTCCCTATACTGACAAAATCCGACTGTTCTATAATAGCCCGAGCAGCTAGAACAGCAGCAGGTGTTTCTATCATAGTCCCCAGAGGAATACTCTTCTTAATATTTAAACTTTTCATCATACGGTGAAGCATCTCTTTAACATGAATGACATCCTCCACAACTGTGACCATGGGAATAAGAATCTTTATTTTGAATTTCAAACTCAATTTAAGACATACCCTCAGTTGAGATTCCAAAAGCTGGGGATACTTGATCAGTAGTCTTATGCCCCGAACTCCCAGGCTGGAATTGTAGCGTTCCGAAATGTCCAGATAGGAGAGGGTCTTATCACCACCGATATCCAGAAGCCTGATAATTATTTCTTTATCCTTAAAGGGCTCCAGTATTTTGTCCAGTTTCTCAAATAGAAAGTCTTCACCAGGCATGGAATCACGGGTCAGGTATAATACTTCCATTCTGAAAAGACCGATTCCATCGGCTGCGAAAGATATTCCTTCAACAGATTCATCCAGGCTGGCCACCACCGTATACAGTTTTACTTCTTCTCCCTTGTAAATGAGATCCTTATGATCCTTATGCACAGCCTGCAAACGGGAATACTCTGTGGTGTAACTCAAAATTTGTGATTTCAACCCCCCTATTTCCTGAAGGTTTGGATAAATAATAGCAGCACCCGTACTACCGTCAATAAATACAGTGGTTCCATTGCTGATTAAAGTCAAATCCATATTCTCCAGAATAATCATGGGAATATTCATGGCTTTGGCAATGATCGCCGTATGGGAAAAACGGCTCCCCTCTTTGGTAACAATGGCCTTTACATTCTTTTTGTTTATATGAACCGTGTCAGAGGGAAGTAAGCGTATGGAAAAAATAACAGAATTCTCAGGTACCGACTCGAGTATATGACTTTCAATTCCCTGCAGCTCTGTCAGAACCCTCCGGGAGATATCTGCAATATCCTGAGATTTATTTCTGAAAACCTCGTCATCAAAGGCCAGGAACCGCATTTCCCATCTTTTAAAGACATCACGAATGACTTCTTCCGCATTGACCCTTCTTTCAAAAAGCTGTGTTTTAATCTCATCCAGAATCTGCCTGTCATTCAATATCAGTCTGTGAGCCTGGAATATGACAGAATGCTCCCTACTCAGTTCATGATTAACCTCTTCTTCCATTTCCAACAGGTCTTTCTCAACCTCATGAATAGCCTGTTCTATCCTGGTGTACTCATCCTCCAGATTTTCTTCTCTGATATCATAACTCTCCATCTCGTGAGAGAGCAGATCATTATAAACAAAGATCGTTCCCAAAGCAGTACCCGGGTGTATGGGAACACCCGTAATCTCCATTCGCTTCTGTATCTTATCTGTGATGACAACGGGAATGCCTTCATCATTGACCTCCAGAATATCCTTACCATGATATAGATAAATGAGTCCCTTTCCGGTATTCCCTGCCTCATCCAGGGCTTTATCGGCTGCAGTGAGTAATTTATGATCTGTATCAATGTGAAAAAGTCCGTATGAGGCAATTCCAATATTAAGATAAAAAGGGGATTTTGATATCTTCTGAGGAAGGGAGAATACATTCTGAATATTTATGGAAGTCTGGATGGCGGCATTGGTATTAGTCTCCCCCAGTAACAAAACAAAGCGACTGCGATTATAGAGATATACAGTATCTGTCAGCCGTATATGATAACTGAAATCTGTTGTAAGACTGTTGATGATACTGTCCCGGACACTATCATCCTCCAAAATAACATCAATCAACAGTATTGAAAAAGGAGACCCGTATCTGTGGGCCCTTTCAATTTCCACCTGTATGTCTCTTGATAGGACAGAGGCATCATAAGCTTTTAAACTGCTATGTGCTGAGTTTGAATGGGCAATACGTCTAATGTCAGCACTATTTAAAATATCAGGTGTTCGTACCCTCTGATTGATATTTTTCATATAGTCTACAAGGGCGACTTCAATACCTACATCACGTCCCAGCTCTTTATCCAGCTTCTCTTTATGAGAAACGATATCACTGCAGATATTATACTCATCATCCTCGTCATCAAAGCAGACATTGGATAGAATATACTGACAATAACTGTCATAATTTTCATTTGAATTCAGATATCCTTCTTTCACAATGGAGCCTCCATTGCTTTTAATTGTAATCAATTTGAGTATTAAATAAAATTTGATTCTTTTTTAGAATATGCTTTCTCTTCGTTTCAATACAGCAATCTGCCAGGTTCTGAAAGATTCAAATTTTGAGTCAACATAACTCTCAAACCACCTGCATTCCGGCCTGTCCAAAGGACAGGAATTATCACCCTTAATGAGAAGCAGTTATTTATTATTGATTGATAATCTCAGTTAGAAGTGCGACAATTGGAATTCAGATACATTTTATCTTACGTGGCCCATGGCAAGGTTGTGCTGTAATATCAGATAGTTTTGAGGAGCAGATTCAAATGAAAAGCTACAGAATGAATGCATTGATGGCTGGTTTACTTTACTTTTCAGGGACAGCCTTTGGGGTTTCAAGTGCAGTCGTCGGCGGTGAAGTGATTTCTTCCAGCGTAACCAATAAACCAATTCCAAG
Source organism: Oceanispirochaeta sp. M1 (assembly GCF_003346715.1). NCBI lineage: Bacteria > Pseudomonadati > Spirochaetota > Spirochaetia > Spirochaetales > Spirochaetaceae > Oceanispirochaeta > Oceanispirochaeta sp. M1. The sequence continues at coordinate 16,829 of NZ_QQPQ01000012.1, read as the reverse complement.
TATAGATTTATTGAATATGGTTGCCGCCGATTCGTCCCGGATAACTGCTGCTTCATTTTTAATACTCCTGATGGGCATTTCACTGGTTGCAATGACGGTGTTCCTATACCCCATCTTCAGAAAAGACAGCAAAGAACTTGCGGCGGGTATGTTACTTTTTCGTGGGGCACTTGAGGGGACCTATTATTTTATTTCAACTATGGGATTTTTAGCACTTGTTTTAATTGGTAATGAGTATGCGGCTACAGGGGCTGATTCGACTGCATTACAATCTATGGGCAATGTCTTCTATCAATTTCAAAGCCTCCTCGGTCCGGTTGGTACCATAATATTTCTCATTGGGGCTACATGTTTATACATTTCTTTTTATCGAACAAGATTGATTCCCCGCTGGCTGTCCGTCTGGGGTCTGATCGGTGTGGTTCCATATATGGCTTATGCCCTGTTGCATTTTTTTCACATGGATAATGGCATTGGATTTTATCTGCAAATGGTGTTGGCACCACAGGAATTGGTGATGGGATTTTGGCTGATAATCAAAGGATTTGATCATACTGCAATTGACAAGCTTATGACTGATTAGCCATTAAAGAGAAGATTTACAGCTGCAATAGAATCAATATTCTGGAGGAAATATTATGAACCCGAAGAAAACTACCAGGATTCTTGGAATCGCTTTTATTCTGCAGTTTATTACTTCATTTTCAAACGGAGTTTTTATTAAACCCTTATGGTTCGTTCCTGATAATATGGAACAGACTCTTATAAAAATAGCTGAAAACAGCGGTATTTACCGCCTGGGAATATTTCTTGATATTTTAACTGCCCTGGGAGTTATTTTTCTTGGCGCCGTTTTATTCATTACTCTCAAGCCAATCAAAAAATACCTATCCACAACAGCATTTGCATTCTATATATTCGAAGGAACATTGCTTGCAGCTAGTAAAATTGAGTCATATAAACTACTTCTAATCAGTCAGGATTTTATTTTGAATCCGAAATATGCCGAATTATTGAAAATGGCAGCTTACTCATATGGTTCAATGGATTATGTTGGAAATACATTACATATGCTCATCTTCTGTATCGGTGCAATGATGTTTTATTATCTACTACTTATATCAGCAAAGATCCCGAAATGGATCTCTTATTGGGGTTTGATTTCTCTTATACCTTTATTCATCGGGACCATTGCTCAAATCTTTTCTTTTTCAATCCCTTTTTTCCTCTATATCCCATATGTTCCTTTTGAATTATTTATCGGTATCTGGATAATAGTAAAAGGGATTGCTGAATCTGAATAAATCGTTATGCTGTCGCTTTTCAGCGAATGCCTATACATGAATCACATCCGTCAGCTTGCGAAGCCGTGCTTTCAGATGTGAGGCAATCTCCCTGAGAAGCTCACCGGGTTCTGCGGTAGCCAGAACAATTGCCGGTATATTCCGGGCTGGAAACTGATCGGCCAGGGACAGGACCTCCTCTCTGATATTTACTGTCGGATCCAGGGAGACAGAGGGTCTTCCGTCGGTAAGCAGTATCATCTGCTGTTGATCATTCGGATGGCGGACACGCTCAGAATGAACTGTCTGGAGTACGATCTGAAGACCATGGGCCAGAGGTGTACCCCCGCCGGAAGCCATAGCCTGCAATGCATGACGAGCCCGGGCAATGCTGCTTGTCGGTGGCAGGACAACTTTAGCTTTCCAATCATGAAAAACAATGACACCTACACGGTATCTTTTTTGATAGGCTTGAGTCAGCAGCCCCAGAACTGCTCCCTTTGCGAGTTTCATCTGCTCTTCAACCAGCATAGAATCAGAGGCATCCACCAGAAAGAGTATTGTCTTTTTGACAGGTTGCACACGCAAACGGCAACGTAAATCCTGAGGACTGATGCCGTCCTCCGCAAGAGCTGACACTCCCGGCGCCCGGCGCATAGCCGCGGCCAGACAAGTCGCCAAAGGATCAAGCTCATTGATCTGATCCCCGTCCTTAACCTTGATAGAAGCGATATGTCGTCCGTTGCGGGAAACACAGAACTGTTTCCGCCCCGGTAAAATGTCCTGCTCGTCCAGTGAAATACGAAGAGGGGTTTCGTCTCCTAAAAGGATAATGTTGGATGCTTTTTTTTTAGATATGAAAACACCGGCATACCACCTGCAAAGGAACCGGGAAAAATATCTTCGTCGGGATTATAAGCAGGAAACTTGTCATCATCCTGTTCTTCTTCCCCATGAAAAAAGGGAAACTCTCCAAACTCTCCGAACACTTCGATCAAGGGATCCTTCAATTCTTTCGGCAAATCGACTCCGCCCATTTCGAGATACCTGTCTAGGCGATGCGGAAGTGCCATTATGGCGGCTTCTATGATGTCCTCATAGCTGACGGAATCACGCTCTAAAAAGGCTGCAATTGCGGTCGCAACTTTAATAATTGTGATTTCAGCGCGATGCCCCTGGGCGCCGACCTTAACGGCAAGAGTTGATGCCGCATCAAAGATATCATCTGAAACTGTGACCTGCGAGAGCTGCTGTTTAGCCTGTGTGATTTTCTGCTGCAGCACTTTCTGGTGTGTTTCCCAAGTATCGGAAAAGGCTTTCGGATTCTTCTCAAACGCAAGGCGCCGGCGGATAAGTTCGCTTCTTTTTTTCACAGCCCTTTCCCCAGTCACGTTGATGCAAAGACCAAAACGATCGAGAAACTGCGGGCGAAGTTCGCCTTCTTCCGGATTCATAGTCCCAATAAGGATGAATTTGGACGGATGGATCTCCGAGAGTCCTTCACGTTCCACACGATTTACACCGGAAGCGGCAGCATCAAGCAGAAGATCGACCAGATGATCATCCAGCAGATTTACTTCATCAACATAGAGGATGCCACGATTGGCGGCGGCAAGAAGACCGGGCTCGAAAACCCTCTCTCCTGTGTTGATAACCCGCTCCAGATGCAGAGATCCGATAAGCCTGTCTTCTGTTGCACCGAGGGGCAGCTCCACAAGCGGAACAGGACACTCAGAGACAGGGATGGGGTCTCCGCTCAGGGCATTCTGACGGCAGGTCTCATGCACAAAGGTCTCTGCCTTGGGATCACAATGATAGGGACAGCCCTCAACGACTTGAAGCGGAAGAAGGAGGTCGGCCAATGCACGAACGGCCGTACTCTTTGCAGTCCCTTTATGTCCGCGGATCAAAACACCACCGATGGATGGATCAACTGCATGCAGAATCAGGGCCGTCTTCATGGCCTCCTGGCCGACGATGGCGGAAAATGGATATATAATCATGATGATAAAAGACCTCATCTTATAGTTTTTTAAATCGGCAGGTACCTGTGTTCCCATACCACCGGCGAAAATTTCATGGATTGAAATCCCCGGATATTGATTTAGATATTATGAAAAGTCGGACACCCAGGTCAAGTGTCATTGAGAGGAATGTTTCCAAATCGAGGAGCTAGGTGTTAAAGCAATGGTTCTATACGAGGGAGTTCTGTCTCAAACCTTTTTTTTAAGTTTCAATTGACGGTTTTAATCTTGTCTCGTCTTTTCTTTATCTTTCATAATCCATATAGGTTAACCATCTCAATATCTTTTAAAGAAAAGGCTCTGGAACTAGTCTCCCTCTATAACAGGAAGAACTCTCTGTAATTAGTGAGACGTAACAAGGTTTTTATTACAGGATTTTTTAAGAATGATCGGTCTAAAACAGCCCCCTCCATCTGGTTATTTCGCGGTTTCTCGAATCAGCAGCTAGTTAATCAACCAAAATTGGAAGAGATATATAAAAAGTCGTACCAACCCCTACTTCGGTATTAATCTCCATCAGCCCCTGATGCTGTTCTATTATGTTCTTAACCATTGCAAGACCAAGCCCTGTCCCTTCATTGTTCTCTTTTGTTGTAAAAAAGGGTTTAAACAGATCATCCATATATTCCGGATTAATACCGATACCTGAATCCTTTATAGAAATGACCCAATAGTTTTTATTAACATAAGACTGTTGAGATCCTGGAAAAAGACTGTCATCAGAGCGTTTTTTCACTGAAACCGAAAGTTGTCCACCAGAATTCCCATCGGTTCTCATAATGGTCATAGCATGTGAAGCATTGATACATAGATTAAGAATAACCTGTTCTATCTGAGTAGGATCACCTTTGGTTAAGGCGGGAGTCTCACAGTAATTTGTTACAATCTCAATACTCCTGTCAAAAGTAGTCCGGCAGATACTGGTAACATTTTTTATTGATTCATTCAGATCAACGGGTACAGATTTAAACTCATTTTTCCTGGAGAGAGACAATAATTGATGAATCAAATCTTCTGATCTTTTAATTGATATTTCTATTCTGCTTATAAATTTTTTCAACTCTTCATTAGAGATGTTATTATTTTTCTCAAGTATAAATTTCACCAAAGCGATATTACCGGAAATACCACCGACCATATTATTGAAATCATGTGCCAGTCCTGCAGCCAGTGTTCCCATAAGCTGCATTTTCTGTGCCTGACGGAGTAGCTGTTCCTTTTCCTCTATTTCAGTTATATCCATTATTATTGTTTCAATACATTCCATATCATTGTAATCGATCAATGCAAATGAGTTTAATGTCTTAATCACCTTATCAAGTGAGTCTTTCATATCCAGAGGATAGTTCCTGACTTTTCTTTTTTTTATCAATTCCTCCAGCAAAGGCACCCTGTCTTTATCCGGATTTGCATAAAGTTGATCTATTCTCATTGTTTTAAGTTTCTCTGGAGGATATTTGAAAATACCTGAAAACGAATCATTAAAAGAGAGTATTTCTCCGTTAATACCGGAAATACAGATCCCGTCAGGTGCGAGTGAAAAGAGTGTTTGATACGTTTCTTTACTTTTTCTAAGGGCGATTTCCCCCTCTTTTATGATCATTATATTTCTGATAAGGAAGAAAATTGCACACAATAGAAAAAAGATAAAAGCACAGACTGAAAGGACGGTGTTTCTATTAAACAGATATTTCACCCTTAAACTTTGAAAAACAACGATCTCCCAGCCTGAATCGAAGAATGTCTCCTTCTGGATTTTATATTCGTTCCCCTTATAATCTATTTTATTCTTGTCCAGGAAAAAAGGCATCGGTTTGATAATTTTATCAGCGAACTGTTTGCTCTCATGAATAGAGACTAATTGCTCATCTGAAAGAGGATAAGCAAAATGGTAGATAAACTCTTCAAAATTTGAAGCAAACACTACACCCTTCGGTGTTATCAATACTACCGGTTCTTCATACTCATTAAGAACATTGTCTATCTGTTCCAGCCCTATTTTTATTACTACAGCACCGATAATATTTTGATTATCTTCAGAATATACAGGGGAACTGAAATAAAGCCCCCGTTCCAGAGTTGTTATCCCAAGGGCTGGATAAACTGTATTTTTTCCTGATATCGCAGATTGGACATATGGCCGAAAGAAATAGTTATTCCCGGTAAGGGTCTGATCATCATTAAAAGGGGTACAGGCAATCACATTTCCCCTGAGATCTACAATATAAACTAACGAGGAATTAAAAATTCTGTTTGCAGTATCCAGAGTATTTAAACCTATTGGATTATCAACAGCTGTCCCTCCTGTTGCAAGATCAATAACAGCTTTTGATGTTGTCAATGATTCAATCCCTGATTGCATTGTTGAAAATACTGCATCATCAAGTTTAGAGGAAAGATTATTATGAATGCTTTGCGGCTGTGAAGGAATAAAGATCACTGCAGCCAGTATAAGAAATAGAACAAAAAAACCAGAGGAATATATAGTAAACATTCCTGGCCGGTTGAGTAAATATTTCATAAATACTTCCCTTAACTTTAATTATCTAAATGATTGTAAGCTCACAAAAAGTAGAATGTCAAATGTAAAGCTCCTAGTTATTTGACACTATCAATTGAAAATTTTAGATGATGATTGATAAAGTCTTTCTTTATTAGATTATTTATTTCATTCCAGCCATCCTACTACCAGTGTCTGCAATAAGAACGATGAAATAAACTTTATCTACTTTTTTGAAGTATAAGCTCAAGAGCCATATTTTTGACAGAGAAAAATATGGCGGAGACCGGAGTGAAAATGAAATTATTATAACCTGCATCTACCATCACCTAATGTGCTCATTCAAATAAAAAAGGACAGAACGGAATGGTGACCGCAGCTGTCCCTGATTTTATTTGAATGGATTACAAGCTTTTGCCGATGGCATGTCCGGCCTTGGTGGCCTCATGAACCTTGCCGTTCATCATCGAATCTCCGATGTTATGAATCTCAGCGGCGGTATTGTTTTTCAGACATTCTTCGAAGAGCGTCTGATTTGGTCTGGCACCGGTACAAACAATAACCAGATCTGCGAACAGGATCTTTTCATGAGTATCCATTTTAATATTCGCAGCAAAAGGATTGATAATGTTTTCAGGTAAAACGGGAGTCCATGTCACAAAGGGATCCGGAACGGTTTTTGATACATTCTGGTCCAGTATGACATTTTTATCCGAGAGTTTTTTCAGGCGGGTACAGTTCATCACTTTTACTCCGGCCTTCTCCAGATTATGGATAATAAAACCCCGGTTTGCCGTACAGGATTTCTGCATCAGCTGACCAAGCATTTCCACTATTGTAATATCCTTCTTTCCCATTTCCAGAGACAGCATATAGGCAATTTCACAGCCTACATCAGCCCCGCCCACGATGACAATCTTCTCTGCATCTGCTGCTAATGACGGATTTTTAAGAATATCGATTCCCTGATAAACATGGGGCAGATCAATTCCCTCAACCGGAGGTAATAATGGAGTAGAGCCGGTACATGTCACAATAGAATCAAAGCCATCTGCTTTCAGCATCTCTTCATTGACATCTGTATCCAATTTAACTGTAAGTGAGGATTTTTCGCTTTGAATACGCAAAACCTCTTCAAGGTGTTCAATGTAATTGCGGATTTCAAATTTAATCTTTGGAACTGAACCAACGAGGAGCATTCCGCCTATTCTGGGATTTTTATCGTACAGAACGACTTCATGACCCCGGAGAGAGGCCTGGAGGGCACAACTGACTCCTGCAGGACCGGCACCGACAACGGCTACCTTCTTTTTATTCAGAGCGGGAGCCTTATCATCCAGCATGATGTGTTCAAATGAGGTTCGTGGATTGACCGCACATTGAGGGTGACCTCCATGAATCAGCTGATTCAGACAACCTTCCTGGTCTCCGATACAGGGAATAATCTCCTTTACCCGGCCGGCATAAGCCTTGTTGGCCCAATTCGGATCCGCAAGAAGGGGACGAGCCAACATAACCATGTCGCATTTACCATCTCTCAAGGCTTTTTCTGCAAGATCCGGAAATCCCAGTTTGCCCACACCGACGACAGGAACGGGATATCCTGCATTGGATATGATGTTATTGTTCTTGAAAAAATCTTTAACAATCCGGGAGATTTCCAGAAAACATCCGGGAGGCATGGCCATGGGAGGATGGGGCAGCCACCAGTTATCATAACAGCCCAGATCCACATCAAACATATCCACTCCGGCGGCGACCAGGTTTTTCATGAAATCAAGGGTCATCTCTACGCTTCGGTCTTTACGGAAGCTTTTTAATCGTTTTTCACTAAGCATCCTGGCGCCGTAGGTTTCATTCAGAGCCAGGGACAGATCGATCCTGTACATAATGGGATAATCTTTTCCGCATCTTGTTCTTATCTCTTTTACCATATCCAGACCGAAATTCTGCCAGTTGGCAAATCGACCCAGTTTCCTCCGGTTAAAAGCAGGATTGGTCATCTGATCCAGAAGGTAACCCTCATGACCATGCAGATACACTCCGTCAATTTCGATTGCTCTGGCATCGGAAGCACACTGCCCTGCCCCTTTTATGATCTTCCGGCATTCTCTGTCTGTTAAAGGACGGCAGGGAAGCTGAGGGATGTAGAAATTCCTGTTCCAGGAAGCTGAAACCGGTAGTTTTTTCTTTTTCAGCATACATTCAGGATTACCTACCCGGCCGAACCCCGGTGTTATCTGCAGAAAGATTTTAGAACCGTAGGAGTGAACACCCTTTGCCAGATTGATCCAGCCCGAAAATGGTGTCCTGTGGCCGTCTATACGGGGAAGCATTCCGACATTATCAACATCTTCCACAGTGGGATCTACCTTGAAAGTGGCTGGAACAAGTCCGGTCGTTAACAAGCCTGTCCCCCCCTTGGCTCTTTCAAGAAAGTATTCAATCATCTTGGTGCTGGGCTTTCCCATTTCATCGGCCATGTCAATATTACCCATGGGTCCCATAACAAGACGATTTTTAATCCTTGTTTTGTTAACCTGAATGGGTGAGAAAAGTTCATTGTATGGGTGCAGGTCCCCTGTCATCCGGTAGTTCTCCGCCGGATCTTTTTCGTTAAACCAGGTACCCAGGCCATCGATTAATTCTTTTACTTCTTTCTGGAGATTTTCCGCCATAAGATGCTCCTCATGTAATATTTATTAAGTATGTCAATAATGAATATTACATGGGGTTTCGGATTCTCTCGTCCCGATCTATAAATCGGAACTCGAATTATCCATTAATTTATCAATTTTCCAGAGAGGAGCGGTATTTATTGGGGGTGGAACCGGTAATCCGTGAGAAGGCATTATAAAAAGCCGTTTTAGAATTGAATCCTACCCCATAGGCAATGGACAGGATGGTTTGTTCTTCTGATGACCGAAGAAGTTGTTTGGCTTCTTTTATCCGGTATGAGTTAATGAAAGTATTGAAGTTCATCCGGTAGGTATCATTAATCAGCTGAGATAACTGGTGTGTAGAAAGATTAAGGCGCTGTGACAAATCAAGGAGAGAGAGATTTTCATCCAGGTATAGGCGGCTTTCCTCCATATAACTCTCCAATTTTATAATCATCTGTGATGCATCAACACCTTTGAAGAGAGTGAATTTGTTTTTTTCCTTATTTGCCTCGATGATCAAAAGATGTCGGAATTTTCCATTCCGCAGATCCATCAGGTAATTTCCTGCCAGCAGAACTGTGACAATGGTCCCCCCTGCCTGAAGCAGACTGGTTATATCCAGTATCCAGCCGAAGATCACCAGAGAATAGGCTGCCCCTGTCAGAACAAGGTAGGCCATGGTGATTCTTATGATGAAAAAATATTCCTTTTTATTATAGAGAACAGACAATTTTATCCCCAGGCTAATAAGAAGGGCTATTGCCTGAATAAGAGCCCCTGCCATGATTATTCCGTTTAAGATTTCATTTTCAGGTACAGGAAAGATAACAGTACTCAAATCATAGAGAAAGACCAGCAGAGAGGGAGTCAGAACACATAGTTTTATGACAGACAGTTTATCATCAAATGTTACGGCCCGGCAGTACCCGAAATACAACAGGGGTACGGGAAAATAAGGAATAGAGAGAAAAAAAAGCCAGGATGAGTGCTGTTCTGCCGGGCTGTTCCCGATGACGGAATAGATTTTGAACAGCAGAAGGCTGAAACATATAAAAGCCAGAGAATGATAGATATTTTCATTACGGGTTTTTCTTAACAGAATATAACCTGTGAAAATCAATATTGAAAGATAAGCGCCAAAGAGGATAAAACCATTGATGAATCCAGCCATGAAGTCTCCCCGAAGACTATAACATAGAATTCTAAAGGATAGAGATCCAATCCGGTGTTACCTATGACTTTTCTCTTTTCTGATCCCCCTCCTATAATTCCCTGAAAGATGAGAAAATATCCAGACGGGAATGGACATTCATTTTCTTATACATCTTGTATAAATGGGCACTGACAGTTCTGATAGAAATATCAAGGTCATCGGCCATCTCATCATTTGAAAGGCCGTCCAGCAGGAGGTTGAGAATTTCGTATTCCCGTTTAGAGAGATCATAAGAGTGCATGAAACTCTCTTTTCTTGAGGTAAAAGAGAGTTTTTCATTGGCATCCTTCAGTTCTGATGTCCGTTTATAGACTTTCTGCTCCAGTTCGATATTAAGAATCTCCGCCTCATTCCTATCACGCACAAAATCAAGTACCAGGACCATATTGTGCCGTAGATCTCTGTTGTGCATGAAAATATCAAGCCCTAAAGTATTTATACTTAGGTCGTAAGTATCTTTTTCAACTTGACAGATTCCGGAACTGCCCTTGAGTATAACCTAAAGAATGTCTTTGAATTATTACTGCAGCATCGAAAATAGGAGTCCGAATCTTGTATACACTTGAAAGCACAATCGGGGAGGTTCTGTCGAATCCCCTGGGAGCGGATTTAATTGAAATTTTCCGAAATGAATTGAAACTCAATAGACTCCTTATTTATAATGGATTGTCCAGAAAAATAAAATTGAAGACCTTGCACAAGCTGAGCAGAGGTGAATTAAGTATCGATTTTTTAGAAATGATTGTATCGAAACTCAATCATTTCAGAACATTGGAACTCCCCGATCACAGTGAGGAAATAAAACCTCTGTGGTGGAAAGAGTCGGTGGCCTATCAGATTTATCCCCGAAGTTTTAAAGACAGCAATGGTGATGGAATCGGGGATCTGGGGGGAATCATTGAGAAACTGGATTATCTGAAAGAGTTGGGAATTGACCTGATCTGGTTAAGCCCGGTTTATGACTCTCCCAACGATGATAACGGTTATGACATCAGGGATTATAAGAAGATCATGGCTGAATTCGGTACCATGGATGACTTCGATTCTCTTCTATCCGCCTGTCATCAACGGGGAATGAGGTTGATTATGGATCTGGTTATCAATCACACTTCTGATGAGCACCAATGGTATGTTGAATCCTCCAGGGGGAAAGATAATCCCTATCGCCCCTATTACATCTGGAAAGAGGGCCGGGAGGATGAGCCTCCCAATAACTGGACCTCACTATTTTCCGGGCCTGCATGGAATTATGATAAGAAGAGCGGAGAATGGTCCATGCACATCTGGTCTAAAAAACAGATGGATCTGAACTGGGACCATGAGCCTCTCAGGCAGGATATATATAAAATGGTGAACTGGTGGCTGGATAAAGGAATTGACGGCTTCAGACTCGATGTGATCAATTTCATTTCAAAGGACGAGGGTTATCCCGATGGTGATCCCACAATCGCCGAGATGATGGGTGTATGTGGTGTGGAGCATTATGCCTTTGGAAAAAATGTCCACAAATACCTGCAGGAACTCCATAAAGAGACATTCAGTAAATATGATATTGTCACAGTGGGGGAAACGCCGGGACTGGGGCTCTATTCCAGCCAGTTTTTCACCCATGAGAAACGGAAGGAGTTGGACCTGATTTTCAATTTTGACCACATTGATAATCCCGGGAATGATCGTTTTGATGATTATTGCTTTGACTTGAATATTCTGAAAAATCAAATGCTATTCTGGCAGCAAAAATACGGAAACAGCTGCTGGAACAGCCTGTTTCTTGAGAACCATGATTACCCGCGAATGATATCCAAAATAAATAATGATCCGTCGGTGAGGAATCCTCTGGCAAAAATGCTCGCAGCCCTGATCCTGACCATGAAAGGCACCCCCTTTATCTATCAGGGACAGGAAATGGCTATGGTTAATGTCAATTTTGAATCTATTGATGATTATCGGGATGTTGAAAGCCTGAATCTGTACAAAAAATTACTCGTTGATGGTATGAGCCCGGAATCGGCACTGGCAAAGGTTAAATGCGGTTCAAGGGATCACTCCCGGACCCCCATGCAGTGGACTTCCGGTAAAAATGCCGGTTTTTCTTCCGGCAAGCCCTGGTTAGATCCAAGTATGGATTCTATGGAAAATAATATTGAAATCCAGATGGCGGATAATGAATCTGTCTTCCATTTTTACAGGGACTTAATTGCTCTGAGAAAAAAATATAAAACACTTGTGTACGGAGACTTTCTATCCTTGAGGAGTTCAAGGAAAGACATGTTTTCCTATTACAGAAAAGACAGGGATGAATCATTTTATATAGAGATGAATCTATCCGCTAAGATGAAGAATAGAAATAAGAAGATGTCCGAAAATAAGCTCCTCCTGAGTAGTTACAGGAATTTCAATCCCAGGCACCTGGCCCCCTACGAAGTGAATATTTTCAAACTTTAAAGTAAAACTGACAGGAGTCATAGATGAAACCAGGATATGTTGTCCCCATGCGGGAGAAGCTTGCCTTTGGAGTCGGTGATCTGGCAATAAATATTGCCTTCACCACCATAGGATTTTATTTTATATTTTTCATAGTCAATGTTGCCGGCCTGAGAGCCGAGTGGGCGGGCATTATCTTTGCCTGTGCCAAACTATGGGATGCAATTACAGACTATTATATGGGGATTCTATCGGACAGAACAAAGTCCCGCTTCGGCAGACGTCGGCCCTATATCCTTGCAGGGAGTATTCCCCTGGCAATCAGTTTTGCTTTGCTTTGGATTGTCCCCTTTCAGAATCCAGTGGCCCTTTTTATCTATTACATGATTATCATCCTTATATTTAATACAGCTTTTACTGTTGTTTCGGTTCCTTATAACGCCCTTTTGCCTGAACTATCGAGCAATTACAACGAAAGGACCAATATTACCGGATTCAGGATGAGCTTCGCTTTTATAGGGAATCTTATTGCGGCGGCGGGAGTGGCTCTGATTGTCGATGTAATCTTCGGAGGAGCTGAGAATTACGACAAGGGTTATCCTGCCATGGGAGTTATATTGGGTGTGATCATTCTTGTTATCCTGATCATCACCTTTCTAGGGACTAAAGAGAGGAAAAAAGAAGTCTCAGAAAATAAAGATGGATTTCTCGGAACCATAAAGGCTCTCCTATCCATGAAAGAGTTCAGAATGATGCTGGGTATGTTTCTATTCAGCATGATTGCCATTGATATTTTTATGGCAGTTGTTCTGTTTTTTCTGAAAGATGTTGTTCATATTTCTGATGATATTATGTTTCTCCTTATGGGAGTTCCTCTGGTTCTTGCCGTTGTGGCGGCTCCTCTGTGGGTTTACCTGGGAGAGAAACTGGGAAAAAGGAACGCTTATGCCATTTCAGCGGTCCTATTTGCACTCATCCTCCTGCTTTTCTTTGTTGCCCCCGTAGGTAATGTGGTTTATGTCACCATTATTGCAATGCTGGCCGGCCTGGGGATCTCGGCATCACAGATTATCCCCTGGTCAATCATGCCTGACATCAATGAGATTGATGAGCACCGAAATGGAGTCAGAAGGGAAGGAGCTGTTTACGGCATCACCATCTTCCTGTATAAATCCGCCTCGGCCATAGCCATTCTCCTTGTATCCAGTGTTCTCGGCATCTTCGGCTATATAGAAGGGACCGGAGCCGTTCAGCCGGAATCCGCTGTAAAAGCCATACGGATACTGATCGGAATTGCCCCGGGAATCTGCTCGCTCATCGCTGCCTTCTTTGCTCTTAAATTACCCCTGTCAAAAGATCAGTTTGATCAGATGCGTCTGGAAATTGAAGAGAGAAAAGCTGTCAGGAAAGCTGTGGTAGTCTCATCATGATCAAAATAAAGGATCAGTTCTGGTCTCCCAGGCGGGATATAAACAGGACAGAGGCTCTTATTAACCAATGGGAGCAGTACTGCCGCTGCGGCACCCTTGAAAACTTCAGACTCATTGCCGAGGGGAGGCCGGGGAAACGGGAGGGATTTTTTTACACCGATTCCGACGCCCATAAATGGGCTGACGCGGCCTCAAGGGTTCTGGCTTCGGATCCCGATGAAAAACTGGAAGGACTGCTGGATGAATACATTGATCTTATGGCGAGATCCCAGGAGGAAGACGGCTATCTCTTTACCTGGAACCAGCTCTACTTTCCAGGTACCCGTTGGGTCAATATGCAGGTGGAACATGAGCTGTATACAGCCGGACATTTTATTGAAGCGGGGATCTCTCATCTGGCGGCGATGGGGAAGAAGGATCTTTTTAATCTGGCCCTGAACTCAGCAGACCTTGTGGTAAAAGACTTTACCCGGATCTCATCGGCCTCTGCCCCGGGACATCAGGAGATCGAAATAGCCCTTCTCAAGCTGTATCGCCTTACAGGGAAGAAGGACTATCTTAATACGGCCGAGCAGTTCCTCTTGAAAAGAGGACATAATAAACTCTTCGGGTTTATCATGCTCCGTGATTTTCTTTCTCATACCTTCAGAAGCCGAAAGGTCAGGAAGCTGGATAAAACACAGGGATCAAAAGAGCTTGGATTCGAGTTCGGCGAAAACATTCAGTCCCGGGAACCCAGATTTCTGATGGTCCGCTCTTTTTTTTCCTTTCTTGACGGGAGCTATCAGCAGCAGCATCAACCGTTGCTGAAACAGACTGAAGCGAAAGGTCATTCCGTCAGATGGGCCTATATGATGTATGCCGCCGCCATTCTGGCAAGTGAAAAAGACGGAGACGAGGTATGCAATTTTCTGGAAAAATGCTGGGAGAACCTGGTAACAAAGAAGATGTATATCACCGGCGGGATCGGGTCTCTCCCTGTGATTGAAGGTTTCGGCAGGGACTATGAACTTAATAATGAGTTTTCCTACAGTGAAACATGCGCCGCCATAGGATCAATTTTCTGGAATAATGAGATGCTCCGCCTCTCTCCTCAGGCGCGCTTTGCCGACCTTGTGGAGAGACAGCTCTATAATGCCGCCTCTGTGGGGATATCTCAGGACGGGAAGAAATACTTTTATAGAAATCCTCTGGAATCCAATGGGGAATTGGAACGACATGCCTGGTTTGAGACGGCCTGCTGTCCCTCAAATATCTCCCGGCTCTGGGCAGATATTCATAATCTCATCTACCTCGAGACAGAAGAAACCATCACGATCAACCAGTACATCGGAAGCTCAACCGAATTTGAGAAGAAAGAGATAAACATCGAGATGGAATCCGGTTTTCCCTGGGAAGGAAAGGTCAGGATTAAGGTCTCAAATACGAGGCCCATAAGCCTTCAACTCCGTATCCCCGGATGGGCTGATTCCTGGGAAATCAGGCTTAATAACGAGCTCTATACCGGGGGAGAACAGATCCGGGACTCCCCCATCTATACACAAATTATGCAGAATGCCCATTATGAAACTGTGATGCTCTCTCCCGGTTCCAGGAATCTCATTGAACTCGATATTCCCATGGAAATTCTTGCCAACAGATCGGATTCCCGGGTCAGGGAAAATCGGGGAAAGAGAGCTATTTCAAGGGGTCCTCTGATTTACTGTGTTGAATCTGAGAATGATATAGATTCAGCTGTTGATATCTCCCGACTCCGCTTTGAGATGGACCATAGCTCATTTACCGGCAGCACGGGAGTTATTCTGAATGATGACGTCAGTTTTATTCCCTATTTCCTGTGGGGAAATCGGGGTAAACGGAAGATGAAGGTCTGGGTGGATTTTCTATAGATTCATAATCTGACCCATCACGTATCAGCCGATTTAAAAATGCTCAAACCATTTTATCTTGACTTCCCTCTTGAAGATACTAACATTAGATCTATAGTTAGTCTTGACTAACTGAAAAGAATGATGAATTGAGGTAATAAGATGAAAGCAGCCATAATAAGAGAATACGGTCAAGAAGTTGAAATAACTGATATCCCCAAACCAGAACTTTTAGCAGATGCTGTCCTGGTAGAAGTTCATAGCGCCAGTATTAATCCCGTTGATAATATTATCAGGGCTGGTTATATGAAAGAATATATACCCATAAAATTCCCTTTCATCATGGGATTCGATGTTTCCGGTGTAGTTGTTGAAGTCGGTTCAGATGTGAGCAATTTCAAGAAGGGAGACGAGGTGTATGCCCGTCCCTCTGGACAACTCGGAGGCACCATTGCTGAATACGCCGTTATTAATGAAAAAGAATTAGCCCTTAAACCGGTAAATATAAGCCATCAGGAAGCCGCATCCATCCCATTGGCAGGATTAACTGCCTGGCAGGCTCTTGTAGCAAAGGGCAAGCTCCAAAAGGGTCAGAAGGTATTGATTCATGCAGGTTCTGGTGGAGTGGGAACTCTTGCTATTCAGATGGCAAAACAAGTAGGCGCCTATGTTGCCAGTACAACAAGTACAAGCAATGTTGAAATGGTAAAAAAACTGGGAGCCGATGAGGTCATCGATTATAAAAATAAAAATTTTGAAGAGCTTCTATCTGACTATGACCTGGTCATCGATATGATGGGAGGAGAGATTCTGGAGAAATCCTTCAAGGTTCTTAAAAAGGGTGGAACTCTCGTCTCCATTAAGGGACAAGATACAAATGACCTTGCCAAACAATATGGTGTTCAATTCGAATCATTTTTTATGTGGCCCAGTGGTGAGATGTTAAGCGAACTTGCCCAGTTTATTGGTGATGGAGTTCTAAAACCTGTCATTGATCGCAGCTACTCAATTGATGAAACTCAGAAAGCCTATGACTACCTGCAAACAGGACGGGTCAAAGGAAAAGTGGTTATTGCTGTAAAATAGGATTTTTCCCTATCATGCCCCCCTTGTTTCCAACGGGGGGGATTTTTTTACTATAGTGATCAATGATACTCGTGTTACATTAATCTGCAACAAGTAATAAGGGAGCTTCATTGGCCATGATAGAACTAAGCCTTACACGTAACAAAGGAAAACAACTGCTGCTGTTTTCGGTACTATTTTACTTTTTTATTCAAATGCTTTCAGCACTGATTGGATAGGCTACACTGTTTCAGACAGTAATTACTCGGACACATTATAATTTCCAGATATAATAGATGTGAGGGTTTAGATGATAGAGAATAATGAGAAGTCCAATATGTCGAAACGATATACAGAGG